>JBKOZI010000016.1:0-9377 GCA_046725795.1 Actinomycetota bacterium | reverse complement strand
CACATCGTCGTCGGTCGGTGCGATGTTCATGTCGCCACATACGACCGTCGCCTCCGGGCCGGCGGCAACCATCTCCCGCAGCGAAGCCAGCCAGGCGAGCTTGTACTGGTAGTGCTCCGAGTCCGGCACGCGCCCGTTCGGGACGTACACGGATACGACCCGGATCCCGCCACACGTAGCAGACAGCGCGCGCGCCTCCGGACGCGGGAAGCCGGGCGCGCCGGCGAGTCCCACCACCACATCGTCCAGCCTCACACGCGAGAGGATCGCCACCCCGTTCCAGGTCGCCTCGCCGTGGACTGCGACGGCGTAGCCGCGGTCGGCGAGCTCGTTACCGAGCAGGTCGACGAACGCGTCGTCTGCGAGCTTGGTCTCCTGCAGACAGACCACGTCCGGCCGCCGCTCATCCAACCAGGGCAGCAACCGCGGCACACGCTGCTTGATCGAGTTGACGTTCCAGGTCGCTATTCGCACCGAGCCCACGGTAGCGGCACACTCGAATAGCTTCATGTCTTAGTTGGGAGAGACTGCGAACAGGAGGTGTCTTCGATGACCGAGCTTCGAACCCTGATGACCGACATCGCGTTCGGTGAGTCGCCGCGCTGGCACGACGACCGTCTGTGGTTCGCCGACTGGGGAGCGAAAGAGGTCGTTGCCCTCGATCTCGACGGCGCGAGCGAAGTCATGGTACGGGTCCGCTTTCCGTCATTTCCAATGTGCATCGACTGGCTGCCGGATGGCCGCCTGCTAATCGTGTCAGCACGCGATGGGCTGCTCCTGCGCAGGGAGCCCGACGGGTCGCTGGTAACGCATGCCGACCTCAGCGCCCTCTCTGACAAGGGGCACCCCTGGAACGAGATAGTCGTTGACGGTCGGGGCAACGCCTACATCAACAACCAAGGCTTTGATTTTCCAGGCGGCGAGTTCGCCCCCGGAACCGTCGCCTTGCTGACGCCGGACGGCTCGGCTCGGCAGGTGGCGGATGGCATCGCCTTCCCCAATGGGATGGCCGTAACTCCCGACAACTCGACGCTGATCTGCGCGGAGTCCTACGGCAAGAGGCTCACCGCGTTCGACATCACCGCCGACGGCAGCCTGTCCAACCGGCGAGTGTGGGCAGAACTGGACGATGGCGTCCCCGATGGCATTTGCGTGGACGCGGAAGGCGCCGTCTGGTACGGGGACGTCCCGAACAAGCGTTGCGTACGCGTTAGGGAAGGTGGCGAAGTGCTGCAGACGATCGAGCTTGACCGCGGCTGCTTCGCCTGCGTGCTCGGGGGCGCGGACAAAAGAACGCTGTTCATGGTGGCGACCGAGTGGAGTGGCACTGCGAACATGGCTGACGGGCCACGAACGGGCCAGGTGCTGACCGTCGAGGCGCCCGCACCGGGCGCCGGGTGGCCGTAGACGCGGCTAGGTACCGAGGAATGCCAGGACCGCCAGCACGCGGCGATGGTCTTCAGCGGCCGGCGGCAGGTTGAGCTTGCCGAAGATGCTGGTCACGTGCTTCTCCACAGCGCGCTCTGAGATCACGAGGGCGTCTGCGATCGCCTGGTTGCTGCGCCCCTCCGCCATCAGCCCCAGCACCTCGCGCTCACGGGGGGTCAGCTCCTCCAACGGGTCCTCGATCCGGCGGCGCCCAACCATCTGCGAGACGACCTCGGGGTCGAGAGCTGAGCCGCCCTCGGCGACCCGACGGACGGCGTCGGCGAAGCGGTCGCCGTCCGAGACCCGGTCCTTGAGCAGGTAGCCGACGCCGGCCGCGTCATCGCCCAGTAGCTCCAATGCGTACTGCTCCTCCAGGTACTGCGAAAGCACGAGCACGCCGGTGGCCGGCACCTCTTCGCGGATCGCGCGCGCCGCTTTCAGGCCCTCGTCTGTGTGGGTCGGCGGCATGCGGATGTCGATGATCGCGACGTCGGGCTTGTACGCCTTGACCTTGCGCATCAGGTCCTCCCCATCCCCCGCTTGCCCGACCACCTCGAAACCGGCGTCCTCGAGCAGCCGCGTGACCCCTTCGCGCAGGAGCACCGAATCATCGGCGACGATCACGCGCACGGAATCCTCGCCCTCAGGGTAGTGCCCTCACCGTCCACGCTCGTCAGGTCGAGGCGCCCGTCGAGTGCGGCCACCCGGTCGGAGAGGCCACGCAGCCCGGAGCCCTGCTCCGGATCGGCGCCGCCAACGCCGTCGTCGCTCACCTGGACTTTGACTTGGCCGTCGCGGCGCACCACGCTCACCGTGGCCGTTCGGGCCTGGGCATAGCGGGCCACGTTCGTGAGCGCCTCGGCGACGACGAAGTAGACCGCCGATTCGACCGAAGAGGGCAGCCGATCATCCGGCGTCTCGAGCACCTCGACCGGCACCGGGGAGCGCCCGGCGAGCCCTTTGAGCGCCGCCTCGAGACCGCGGTCGGTGAGCACCGCGGGGTGAATCCCGCGCGCCAGCTCGCGCAGCTCGCCGGTCGCCTCGTTCAGCTCCTGAAGCGAGGCCTCCACCAGCTCGGCCGCCTCCTCGGGGTCACGCGCGATCCGGTCTCGCGCCAGGCGCAGGTTGATGCCGAGCGCCATCAACCGCTGCTGGGCGCCATCGTGCAGGTCTCGCTCGAGCCGGCGTCGCTGGTCATATCCGGCCTGCACGATGCGTGAGCGTGAGGCACGAAGCTCGGCGACCTTTGCCCGCAGCTCGGCGTCGAGGCGCTCGTTCTTCAACGTCAACGCCGCCGCGGCGCCGACCGTCTGCACGAGATCGCGCTCGTCCTCCAGGGAAGCGTCGTGAATGATCGCCGCCACCGGTTGCCCGTCGTGCTCAACCTCGGTGGCGAATCTGCCGCTAGCGGCCCCGGGCAACGCCACTGGCCGGCCATCGCCGTCGACATATGAGGAGGTTTCGGGAACCCAGTAAGCGAGCTCGAGTCCGGGATCGCCAAGCGCCTCGGCCAACGTGTCGCGCAGTCGGCCTGCTCCCTCGCCCAACCTGCTGACCACCGAGGTGACAGCCTCGGCCCGCCCGAATCGGGAGCGAAGCAGGCCGACGAGGAACGCAAAGGGGACGAGCGCGAAGACCGTCAACGTCACGATGGCGCCGCCGTCGGAGACCGCGTCGACGCTGAGGGCACCGGCGACCATTCCCAGCACCAAGAACAAGAGGGCGAGCGCGCCAACTGCGAGCACCGGACTGAGGGCGCGCCGCTGCCCCGCTGCGGTCTGCCGCCAACGCCGACGAAGCACAACCACGAGCCCGACCATCACCACGACCGCGCATAGCACCTGCAGGCCGTTCATCAGGTCGAACAGCGATTTCGAGCCGGAGATCAGGATCGGATTCGCCGGGCAGCCGTCGCAGTCCGCATAGGAGGCCGTGGTGTCGTCGAAAACGAACCAGCCCAGCTGCAGCACGGTTACATCGATGTAGACGAGCGCCGCCAGCCATCGCTGTGTCCGCGTCTCCAGACGCCCAGAAGGAAAGACGAGCAGCAGGTGGACGAGCAGGGCGTAGGCAAGAGGTCTGGTGAGCATGCCGAGGGCGAAGACGACGCTGTCACCGGAGGTCGCCAGCCCCTGCAGCAGCCAAGCGAAGCCGACCGCGCACATCAGCGGCCCGATGTTGTTCTCCGGCCGCCGCGCCCAGGCGTAGAGGCCGGTTCCGGCGAACCCCCATCCGACCACCAGCCCGAACGCGGCGTAGACTCCCCGCGCCGCGAAGACGCCAGGCGCGTGGGTGTCGGGGGAATTCAGGATCAGGATCAGCATCCCGATCCCGATCAGGAAGGCGAGCACGGCCAGGGCGATCAGTGCGCGACGAAAGCTGCTCATCTCAGCACTGCGGCGAGTGCGGTGCCGCTCAACTCGCCCTTGTGGATGAACCCGCGGACGCCGCTGGCGCCAATCGCGTCGCCCAGGTCGGAAGAGTCATGGCTGGAGGTGAGCACGATCTGCGGGGTACGGCCGCTCGCGTCGAGCAGGCGCCTCGCGACCTCGAAGCCGTCGAGGTCGGGCAAGCGCACGTCGAGCAGGACGAGATCCGGGCGCAGCCGCCTAGCGGCCTCCAGCGCCGCACCGCCGTTCTCCGCCTCCCCAACCACCGCGTAGCCGTCGGCCTCGAGCATGCGCCGCGCGCTGGCGCGGAAGCTTGGGTGGTCATCGACGATCAGAACGGTTTTCCCCATGGACGTGATTCTCGCCCATGGCCCAGCTCAGATCCATACGGCCGACCGTACCGCTCGGGCGGTTAACCGCACCCCCGCCGGCGCCCAGCCGAACCTCCTAGACGCCTGCCAGCCGCCTGGTTTGGAAGCCAGGCCCCAGGCAGGCTTGCCCCATGTCAAATCCATCCCAAGGAGGATCGACCATGAGAGCCAAGAACATCGCTGCCCGCGCCGGTTACTGGAGCGCGACCCACCGCAAGACGGCCATCTTCGGATGGCTCGCCTTCGTCGTCGTCGCCCTCTACATCGGCGGCCAGGTCGGCACGAAGAAGATCCCTGACTCTGAACGGGGTACCGGCGAGTCAGGCAATGCCTCGCAGGTGCTGCACAAGTCGTTCCAGCGCCCGGCGGAGGAGCAGGTCTTGGTCGAGAGTAGCTCGGAAAACGTGCACCAGGGAACTTTCCGCAGCGTCGTCGATGACGTCGCCGCGCGAGTCTCGCGGGCACACGGCGTGATCAAGGTCGAGTCGCCGTATCAGCGCGGCAACAGCGACCAGCTCTCCGCCAATCGGCACGCCGCCCTGCTGATCATCAAGCTCCGTGGCGACCCCGATACGGCGTCGGATCGCGTCGCCCCCGCGCTGGCCGCGACCGCGGCGGCGCAGAGGGCCCATCCCGGTTATCGCATCGGCGAGTTCGGCGAGGCCAGTGCGATGAAGGCGTTCGACAAGGCCTTCGCGGATGACCTCGCCAAGTCGAGGTTCCTCTCGCTCCCGATCACGCTGCTGATATTGCTCGTGGTCTTCGGGGCGCTCGCAGCCGCCGGCATTCCGCTGTTGCTGGCGTTCTCGAGCGTGCTCGCGACCATGGGCATGGTGGCGGTGGCCAGCCAGATCGCCCCCGTCGACGAAGTCGCCGTCTCCGAGGTGGTGCTGCTGATCGGAATGGCGGTGGGCGTCGACTACTCGCTGTTCTACATGCGGCGCCAGCGCGAGGAGCGATCGAACGGCCACGACAACGCGACCGCACTCCAGATCGCAGCGGCGACCTCGGGTCGCTCGGTGATGGTCTCCGGCTTCACCGTTATGACGGCCATGGCCGGCATGTACTTCACCGGCGACAAGTCCTCTGCCTCGCAGGCGACCGGGATGATCCTGGTCGTCGGGGTGGCAATGATCGGCTCGCTGACGGTGCTGCCGGCGCTGCTCTCCAAGTTCGGTGATGGCGTGATGAAGGGACGAGTCCCGTTCGTCTCCCGCCGGCGTGAGCGAAATCATGGCGAGTCCCGTCTCTTGGGCGCGATCATCGACCGCGTGCTGCGGCGGCCGAAGGTCGCAGTCGCAGTGGCCGGTGGCGCCCTGGTCGCGCTGAGCATCCCGGTGATCGGCATGCACACCGCCGACTCAGGCGTGCGGGGCCTGCCGCAGGGCCTCGCGGGGATGAAGACCCTCGACCGGATCGAGGCTGCTTTCCCGGGTGGTCCGACCCCGGCCACGGTAGTAGTCCAAGCCCGCGACGTCACCGCGCCGCAGGTGCAGAACGGCGTCCAGGCGCTGAAGCGTGAGGCGCTGGCGACCGGGCAGATGGGCAACCCGGTTGCTGTCGACGTCAACGGGGCCCACACGGTCGCAGTGGTTTCGATAGCCGTTCACGGAGACGGCACCGACGCGACCTCGACCCGGGCGCTGGAGGCGCTGCGTGAGCAGGTCATCCCCAGCACCGTGGGCAGAATCCCCGGTGCCCAGGTGAGCGTGGGCGGCATGACCGCGGAGTCGAAGGACTTCAGCGACTCGGTTAAGTCCCACGCACCGCTCGTGTTCGGATTCGTGCTGGCGATGGCGTTCGCGCTGCTGCTGTTCACGTTCCGCTCGATCGTCATCCCGATCAAGGCGATCCTGCTGAACCTGCTCTCGGTGGGTGCGGCCTACGGCGTGATGGTGCTGGTCTTCCAGCACGGCATCGGCCAGTCGCTGCTCGGCTTCAAGTCAACGGGAGCGATCAGCTCGTGGCTGCCGCTGTTCATTTTCGTGATCCTCTTCGGGCTCTCGATGGACTACCACGTGTTCATCCTGACCCGGGTGCGTGAGGCATACGACCGGGGCATGAGCACCGAGGACGCGGTCGCGCACGGAATCAAGAGCACTGCGGGCGTGATCACGAGCGCAGCGATGGTGATGGTCGCCGTGTTCGGGATCTTCGCCACCCTGAGCGCCCTCGATTTCAAGATGCTGGGCGTCGGGCTGGCGACGGCGGTCCTGATTGATGCGACCGTCGTGCGCGCCGTCCTGCTGCCGGCGACGATGAAGTTGCTCGGCGACTGGAACTGGTACCTGCCGAGCTGGCTCGGCTGGCTGCCCGGTGTGACCCGCGAGCCAGCCCCGCTTCCGAGCGAGGCGTAGGCGAGCGCGAGCCCTGCGGGGTGCCAAGGGACCCGAAGCCGAAGCTGCCGAAATGGCAGCCTCGGCTGTTGGGTTTCCGGACCACCCTATGGGCCGGCCGTGGCCTTGGCCTCCTCCTCGGCGTCCGTCTTGGGCAATTCGACGCCCGCCACCTCATAGGCCTCCGGTTGGTCGAGCGTCTCGCGCTCCAGCAGCGCGCGGGCGAGCTTCTCGAGTCGCCCACGCTCGCGCTCCAGGAGCTGGATCACGTCGTGCTCGGCGCCGTCGACGATGTGTCGAACCTCTTCGTCGACGAGCTCCTGGGTCGGGGCCGAGGCCGGTACCGAGCCGGGCAGCAGCGCGCCGTCCTGGCGGCCGTCTGTGACGGCGATCGCGCCTATCGCGTCGCTCATCCCCCAGCGGCCGACCATCCCGCGCGCGATCTGCGTGAGGTTCTGGATGTCCGACTCCGCGCCGGTGGTGATGTCGCCGAAGACGACTTTCTCCGCCGCGCGTCCGCCGAGCGCGACCTTGATCTTGGCGAGCAGCTCGTCGCGGGCGTAGGTGAAGCGGTCGGTCTCCGGGGTGGCGAGGGTGACGCCCAGCGCCTGGCCGCGCGGGATGATCGAGACTTTGCGCACCGGGTCGGCGCCGGGCGTGAGCATGCCCACCAGCGCATGCCCGGATTCGTGGTAGGCGGTGCGCTTCCGATCTGCGTCGGTCATCACCACCTGACGCTCGGCGCCGAGGATGATCTTCTCGATCGCGTCCGTGAAGTCCCGCTGCTCGACGGCGGCGTGCTCGCGGCGGGCCGCGAACAGCGCCGCCTCGTTCGCGAGCAGCGCGATGTCGGCGCCGGTCGCGCCCGGCGTCGAGGCCGCGATGCGCTCGAGGTCGACGTCGGGCGCGAGCGGCAATGAGCGGGTATGGATCTTCAGGATCTCCGCGCGGCCCTTGCGGTCGGGCGGCTGGACCGCGATGCGGCGATCGAAGCGCCCCGGGCGCAGCAGCGCGGGGTCGAGGATCTCGGGGCGGTTCGTGGCGCCCAGCACGATCACGTTCGTGCCCACCTCGAATCCGTCCATCTCGGTCAGGATCTGGTTGAGCGTCTGCTCGCGCTCGTCGTGGCCGCCGCTGATCCCGCCCACGTTGCCCGAGCGCGAGCGGCCGATCGCGTCCAGCTCGTCGATGAAGACGATCGCCGGCGCCGCCTCCTTGGCCTGCTTGAACAGGTCGCGCACGCGCGAGGCGCCCACGCCCACGATCGCCTCGATGAACTCAGAGGCCGACATGGAGAAGAAGGCGGCGTCCGCCTCGCCCGCCACCGCGCGGGCCAGCAGCGTCTTTCCGGTGCCCGGTGGCCCGTAGAGCAGCACGCCGCGCGGGACCCGCGCGCCGAGCTTCGTGTAGCGCTGCGGGTTCTTCAGGAAGTCCACCACCTCGACGAGCTCGTCCTCGGCCTCGTCGATCCCGGATACGTCGTCGAAGGTGACTCGCTCCTGCTCGCCGGGCTTGACCCGCCGGGCAGTGGAGCGGCCGAACGCGCCGAGCACGCCGCCTCCGCCGGCGCCGCTCTGGCGGCGGAACAGCCAGACGAAGAACGCCACCAGCAGGATCGTCGGGAGAAAGCCGAGCAGGAGCGTGGTCCACAGCGACCGTCCCGTGTCCGGCGGCTTGGCGTTGATGACGACGTTCTTCTGGTCGAGCAACTTCGTGAGCTCAGCGGGATCGATAAAGGCTGGGACCTCGGTCTTGAACTTCGTCACCTTCACCGGCTTGGCATCGCCGGGCGGGTCGTAGCTCGCCTCCCGCTTCAGCTCACCCTCGATCGAGTCCTGCTGCGAGCTGATCTCCTTGACGTTGCCGGCCTCGACCTGGTCGACGAAGAACGGCTGGTAGGGCACCCGCTCGCGGTCCGCCGGGCCGCGGGTGACGAACGAGAACACGAGGTTCAGCGCCAGCAGCCCGAGCAGGATTGCGATGAACTGCCTGCTGCGGGGGATCATCGGCGGCTTCGCCTCGGGCGCGGCTCCGCGCCCGCGGGGGAACGGGTCCACAGACCGCCCGGACGGGTCCGGCTTGCGAGGCGGCGGGCTTTCGGCGGACGAGTCGGCCAGGTCGCTCACTGTACTCCTAGGGCGAACGGCCACCGGAAGGCGCCTGTATTGGGCGCCTCGGACACGCTACTTGACCGAGCCCGCCAGCAGGTCTAGTCGTCCAGCTCCTCGATCACCTCGTACACCCCAGATACGGGCTCGTTCTTTACGAACGCTGAAAGGTGATCTACTCGCTGCATCTCCTGTGCGTCCGCCTCCGAGCGCCAGCGGTGGTACTCGTCTTCGCTCATGTCGAACAATCCGAACGAGATGATCTCGTCCTCGTCGCGGATGTTGCGAGCGTGGTAGACCCGCTGCAGGCCCGGCGGCCTCGCGTCACCGGGATCCCATGCGCGGCGGAACTGCTCCCAGGCGCCTGGCTTCAGGCGACGGGCGGAGAACATGACGATCATCTCGTGACCTCCTGAAGTGGCTGGTGGTTTTCGGACTTGGCCGAGGATTGCGGTGCGTACACCGTCGCGATACTCGGGTCCTTTGGCAACGGGCGATCTTGTCGCGAGCTCATTGTCCCCCCCACGCCTTTTATCTGGTCAGCAACCTTCTGCGTGCTGCGCAGTAGCCTCGTCCTTGGGATGCCAGGGGCTGAAACCTTCCGCGCGTCGGCTGATGCCTATGACCGGCTTGTGGGTCGCTACGGCACGCAGCTCGCGTCGGCGCTGATCGATTTCGCGGGCGTCGAGCCCGGAATGCGCGCCCTCGACGTCGGCTGCGGCCCGGGGGCGCTCACGGCTGCAC
>JBKOZI010000015.1:0-10651 GCA_046725795.1 Actinomycetota bacterium | reverse complement strand
GCCCAAGACGTCGTCCAGAGCTTCCGAAAAGCCTGCGATTACCACGGCCTTCCGGGTTCGCTTCTTTCCGACAACGCCGCTGTCTTCACCGGCTCCTACCGGCGCGGCAAGGTCCTGCTCGAATCGGAGCTCGAGCGCCTTGGCGTGGTCTTCAAGAATTCGAGGCCCTACCACCCCCAGACCTGCGGCAAGGTCGAGCGCCTTCACCAAACGCTCAAGCGGTACCTGCAAAAGCAGCCTCCCGCAAAGACACTCGAGCAGCTGCAGTCGCAGCTCGACGACTTTCGCAACTACTACAACCACATCCGCCCCCACCGCTCGCTCGGCGGCCGCACGCCGCTGCAGGCCTACGAGGGACGAGTCAAGGCCAAGCCTGCGACGCCAACCAAACAGACGCACTTCAGGGTGCGCAAGGACCGGGTCGACAAGACCGGCCGCGTGACGCTTCGCCACCGAAGCCGCCTGCACCACATCGCGGTCGGCAGGGCCCACAAGGGCCGCGCCGCGACGATCCTCGTCGCCGACCTCGACGTCCGCGTGGTCGACGCCGAAGGCGAGGTGATCCGCCAGCTGACGCTCGAACCAACCCGCAACTACCAGCCATTAGGAGCGAGCTAGCTGTCTACGATGTCCCGCGACATCTGTCTCCGATGTCCCGAGACTTCACACAGTGCGCCCGAGAGGATTCGAACCTCCACGACCTATTCGGGTCACAAGGCCCTCAACCTTGCGCGTCTACCAGTTCCGCCACAGGCGCAGGGGCAGCGATTATAGCCTTGGGTCTCGCGCTCCCCGGGGGGCTTGATGACGTCCTGACGGGCCGCTACTCTACGAACAAGTGTTCGAATGATCCCACGGCCCGGGAGGACCCAGACCGATGGTTGAGCTGAAACTGACGAAGCGCCAGCAAGAGATATTCGACTTCATCCAGCGGTACGCATCGAGGTACGGCTACCCGCCCACCGTACGCGAGATCGGCAAGGCGGTCGGGCTCGCATCGTCCTCGACCGTCCATGCGCACCTGGCGAATCTCCAGAAGTCGGGGCTGCTTCGCCGCAATCCGGCCAAGCCGCGCGCAATCGAGGTGATGTTCGACAAGGCGAAGAAGGCGGTCACCCCGACCGAGGGCCTTCCGCTGGTCGGGCAAGTCGCGGCGGGGAACCCGGTGCTCGCCGAAGAGAACATCGAGGACTACATCCAGGTCCCGGACGTCGCGGGAGGCACCGAGGGCACGTACGTGCTGCGCGTCGCGGGCGAGAGCATGCGCGACGCAGGCATCCTGGCGGGCGACTTCGTGGTCGTGCGCCGGCAGGAGACGGCGCGGGACGGCGACATCGTCGTCGCGCTGGTCGGGGAGGACGCGACGGTCAAGCGCTTCTTCAAGGAGCGCGACCACATACGGCTGCAACCGGAGAACCCGGAGATGGACCCGATCCGCAGCGCCGAGGCACGTGTAATCGGCAAGGTGGTAGGGGTCTTTCGGAGCATCTGATGCCGGCCCTCGAGGAACGAACGACGCGACCCCGTGCCGACGGCCGCCTCTTCGGCGTCGGCGACGAGCGCACGCTCGACGACGTGGTGGTCGGCGCCCTCTACGACGCCTCGCGCGGCGACGGCGTCGCCTGCCCGGTGTGCGGCGTTCCTTCCTTCGGCCTCGAAGGCGAGGACCTCCTCGGGTGCCGGTCCTGCGGCAGCCGCTTAGAGACCGCGTAACCAAACCGTAGTCCGCGACAATGAGCGGCATGCGGTTGCGCGCCCGCTCCTCTGGTCCATCTGTCGGCCGCGACGCTTGGTTGCGACTGGCCGCATGCGCCGCCGCCGCGGCGCTGTTGCAGATGGACGGCACGATCGTCACGGTCGCGCTGCCCTCGGTCGGCCGGGAGCTCGACGTCGGCTCGCACACGCTGGCGTGGGTCCTGACTGCGTACTTCCTCGCATACGGCTTGATGCTCTTTCCCGGCGGCGCGCTCGTGGACCGGATCGGCTCCCGGCGCGTCGGTCTCTACGGGATCACGGTGTTCGCGGCGGGCGCGGCGCTGGGTGCGGTCGCGGGCAGCTTCGGCGTGCTGGTCGCGTCGCGGCTGATCCAGGGCGTCGGCGCCGGACTCGTGAGCCCCGCCTCGCTCGCCGGAGCGGTGTCGGGCTTTCCGCCCGAGCGGCGGGGGTCGGCGCTTGGCATCTGGGGAGCGAGCTCGGGCATGGCGAACCTCGTCGGGCCGGTGGTGGGTGGACTGCTCACGGTGGTGATCGACTGGCGCGCGTGCTGGTGGTTCTTCGTTCCGGCGAGCGCCGCGGTCGCATGGGCTTTGGTGCGCTTCGTGCCTCGCACGGTGCACGGAGACGAGAGCCCGGACGCCGCGGGTTTCAGGCAGCGGGTGGTGGCCGCCGCGGCGCTGGTCGCGGCGCTCACGTTCCTTGTGATGATCGGGGCCTTCTATCTCGCCCAGCAGTACCTGCAGGTCGCGGCCGGCTACTCGGCGCTCGGAGCAGCGGCCGCGCTCACGCTGATCGCGGTGCTGGTCGGCGTCGCCGCGCCGCTCGCGGGCTGGCTCTCGGACGAACGCGGCGAGGGCCCGACACTCGTGGCGGGCTTCAGCCTCACCGCGCTCGCGCTCGGGCTGCTGGGGATTCCTGGTGTGCCGCTCGATGGACCCGGCGCGCTGCCGTTGCTCGTGCCGTTCGGGCTCGGGATCGGGCTTCTGTTCGTGCCCGCCTCGCGCGCCGCGCTCAACGCCGTGCCGCAGGCCAAGCATGGCCGCGTTTCGTCCTTGCTCTCGACGTGCCGCCTGCTCGGCGCTGCGCTCGGATCGGTCCTCGCAGGCGCGGCGCTCTCGGGCGGCGTGTCTGCCTCGCACGTTCGGATCGCAGTGCTCTGCGGCGCGGGCATATGCCTCGGCCTCGGCCTGCCGGCGTCGATCGCACTCCCTTCCGGAAAGCAAGGCACTTCGCGGCTAGACTTCGATGTTGCAGACCGAGCAGCCGCGGAAGCGTCGTCTGCCGGCTTGAACAGGTCGAGGAGGTGAGCTTTCGAGGAAAGTCCGGACACCGCAGGGCAGGGTGGTCGGTAGCCCCGACCCGGGGAAACCCGAGGGAAAGTGCCACAGAAACGACACCGCCTAAGTGGGGCCGTCGCACGTGAACGGCCTCGCCGGCAAGGGTGAAATGGTGCGGTAAGAGCGCACCGGCGCCGTGGTGACACGGCGGCCGAGGCAAACCCCACCCGGTGCAAGGCCAAGCAGGACCGCTACGAGTTTGCCCGACCAGGTCCAGGTGGGCCGCTGGAGGCAGGCGGAAACGCCGGCCCGAGATAGATGGTTGCTCTCGACAGAATCCGGCTTACAGGTCTGCTGTCGGATGGGCCCCCGCAAGGGGGCCTTTCCTATTCCTGCGATGCAGCGGCTTTCGCGTCTCAGTGGGTAGAGTGAAACGAGAGCCCTGATAACCGTCCAGCGCTAGGAGGCAGCGCATGAACAGCTTCGGTGCACGCTCGACGCTCCCGGTCGACGGCCGCGAGTACGAGATCTACCGGCTCGACGCGCTGCAGGAGAAGTACGACGTCGCGCGCCTGCCCTACGCGCTCAAGATCCTGCTAGAGAACCTCCTCCGGAACGAGGATGGGCGCACGGTGAAGGCGGACGACATCGAGGCGCTGGCGAAGTGGGTCGCGACCGACGAGCCGAGCCGCGAGATCGCTTACTCGCCCGCACGGGTCCTGCTCCAGGATTTCACCGGCGTGCCCGCGATCGTCGACCTCGCGGCGAT
Source organism: Actinomycetota bacterium (assembly GCA_046725795.1). Classification (GTDB taxonomy): domain Bacteria; phylum Actinomycetota; class Thermoleophilia; order Solirubrobacterales; family JBBDJG01; genus JBBQKG01. The sequence goes on along the minus strand of JBKOZI010000015.1, from coordinate 6,889 downwards.
GCGTGACGCGATGGGCGACCTCGGCGGCGACCCGGTACGCATCAACCCGCTGCAGCCGGCCGAGCTCGTGATCGATCACTCGGTGCAGGTGGACCAGTTCGCGTCGCGCATTGCGTTCACGTTCAACGCTGAGCGCGAATTCGAGCGAAACAGGGAGCGCTATGCCTTCCTGCGCTGGGGACAGCAGGCGTTCGACAACTTCGCGGTCGTGCCCCCGGAGACCGGCATCTGCCACCAGGTGAACCTCGAGTACCTTGCACGGGTCGTCTTCGGCCAGGAGGGAAGAGGAAAGGCCGGCGGCACGCTGCAGGCCTATCCCGACACGCTCGTCGGGACCGACTCGCACACGACGATGGTCAACGGCCTCGGGGTGCTCGGCTGGGGCGTTGGCGGGATCGAGGCGGAGGCCGCGATGCTCGGGCAGCCCGTCTCGATGCTGATCCCACAGGTGATCGGCTTCAAGTTGAGCGGCAAGCTGCCCGAGGGTGCGACCGCGACGGATCTCGTCCTGACCGTCACGCAGATGCTGCGCGAGAAGGGGGTGGTGGGCAAGTTCGTCGAGTTCTACGGCGCCGGTCTCGCCGGCCTGCCGCTCGCCGACCGGGCCACGATCTCAAACATGTCGCCGGAGCAGGGTGCCACCTGCGTGATGTTCCCGATCGACGCCGAGACGCTCGACTACCTCCGTTTCACCGGTCGGCCGGAGCAGCAGGTCGCGCTCGTCGAGGCATACGCGCGCGCGCAGGGCCTCTTCCATGACGCGGACTCGGAGGAGTCGGTCTATTCGGACACCCTGCAGCTCGACCTCGGCGACGTGGAGCCGAGCCTCGCCGGCCCGCGCCGGCCGCAGGACCGCGTACCGCTGAGCGAGGCCAAGGAGTCGTTCGTGCGCGAGCTGGAGCAGCTCACGGGCGAGCGGCCACCGGACTCCGTACCCGACGGCGACTCCCTGGCCCGTTTTGCCGACGAGGGCGGGCACACCGCCGTCGGCGTACAGGAGCAGGTGCCGGCGACCGCGGTGGCAGTGGAGATGAACGGCGACCGTTTTCACATCGACCACGGCTCTGTGGTGATCGCGGCGATCACCAGCTGCACGAACACGTCGAACCCGGCGGTCATGATCGGGGCCGGCCTGCTCGCCAGGAGAGCAGCCGAGCGTGGTCTCGATCGCCGTCCGTGGGTGAAGACGAGCCTCGCGCCGGGCTCCAAGGTCGTGACCGACTACCTCGACCGCTCTGGCCTCACGGAGGATCTGGAGAAGCTCGGCTTCAACCTCGTCGGCTACGGCTGCACGACCTGCATCGGCAACTCCGGGCCGTTGCCCGAGGAGATCTCGCGGGCGATCGAGGAGGGGGACCTCGCGGCCGTGTCGGTCCTGTCGGGCAACCGCAACTTCGAGGGCCGCATCCACTCCGAGGTGAAGATGAACTACCTCGCCTCTCCACCTCTCGTCGTCGCTTACGCGCTCGTGGGCAACATGAACGTCGACATCGTCAACGACCCGCTCGGCGAGGGCGCGGACGGCGAGCCCGTCTACCTGCGCGACATCTGGCCTTCCCAGCAGGAGGTCCAGGACGTGATCGCCGAGGCAGTCCAGTCGGACATGTTCCGCCGCAGCTACGCCGACGTCTACGCGGGCGACGAGCGGTGGAACGCATTGGAGATCCCCGAAGGAGACATCTACGCGTGGCCGGACTCGACCTACGTCCTCAAGCCGCCGTACTTCGACGGGATGGGGCCGAAGCCGGCGCCCGTCGAGCCGATCCAGGGCGCACACGTGCTCGCGCTGCTCGGCGACAGCGTCACCACCGACCACATTTCCCCCGCGGGGGCGATCCGTCCGGACAGCCCGGCCGGACGCTACCTGATCGAGCGGGGCGTGGACCGCAAGGACTTCAACTCGTACGGCTCCCGTCGTGGCAACCACGAAGTGATGATGCGAGGCACCTTCGCGAACGTGCGGCTGCGCAACCAGCTCGTGCCGGAGGCGGAGGGTTCCTGGACGGTGCACTTCCCGAGCGGGGAACAGATGTCGATCTTCGACGCGGCGATGCGCTACATGGAGGAGGACGTGCCGCTCGTCGTGCTCGCGGGCAAGGAGTACGGCTCGGGCTCCTCGCGCGATTGGGCCGCGAAGGGGCCGAAGCTGCTCGGAGTCCGGGCGGTGATCGCCGAGAGCTACGAGCGAATCCACCGCTCCAACCTGGTCGGGATGGGCGTTCTGCCGCTCCAGTTCTCCGCCGGGGAGAGCGTCGAATCGCTCGGGTTGACCGGCCGGGAGACCTTCGACGTCGCCGACATCGGCGATGACGCGGTGCGCGAGAGCACGGTCGTCGCGCACTCGCCCGAAGGCGGGGAAAAGACGTTCAACGTGACAGTGCGGATTGACACTCCCCAGGAGTGGCTCTACTACCGCCACGGCGGGATCCTGCACTTCGTGATACGGCAGCTACTTCGCGGTCCCGGCGACGACTGATATAGCGTTAGGCGTGGTGGACCCCCAACGGGCCAGAGAGCTCCTGCTCCGGGAGCGGCAGCGGGTCGAGCAGGAGCTCGGCGCGCTGCGCTCCGATCGCGGCGACGGCGAGCTCTCCAACATGGACCAGCACACGGCCGACATGGGCACCGAGTTGTTCGAGGCCGAGCGCGACCGCTCGATGATCGACCGGCTCGAGCAAGAGCTGGCCGCGATCGAGCGCGCGGAGCGAAGGCTCGAAGAGGGGACCTATGGGGTCTCCGTCGACAGCGGCGACCCGATCCCCGACGGCCGGCTCGAGGCTGTGCCGTGGGCGGAGCGGACGGCCGAGGAGCAGGGGCGCTACGACTCAAGGTAGCCGGCCTGAGTAGTTAGAACTAAGCTTCCGTCCCGGGTCTTTGGTAGAGTGGCCGTCGAAGCAGGACTGGGAAAGTCCTGCATTTTGCAAGAAAGCGCCACATACCGAAGGAACGCCAACAAACCTGACCGCTGAATCTCCGCGCGAGCGCCGCCAGGCGCGCCGGAGAGCGGGGGAACCAAAGGGCGGCCGAAACCAAAAGGCCGCAGGGGCGAATCGCCGCGATCCACGATGCGTGAGCGGCGTAGCGCAGCTCTTTCAGCGCGAGCCCGTCAGCTAACCCCGTAAGCGCTGGAAAGAGAGGACCGTTGGACAGACGGCTCGACCATCGCCGTGCGCCCGCTCGGAGCGCCCGCAGACGGCCGCCCGCCTACAACTCGCAGTCCGGCTCCCGCCCCGACCGCGTCGCGGCCTGGGCCTTCGTGCTCGGGATCCTCCTGATCCTGCTTGCCGCCACCACCTCGAATGGGCAGACCGGCGGCGCCGGCACGCCCCCTGCCGGTCCCGTCGGCCTCGCGCCCGCCGAGCAGGGCCCCGAGCTCGGTCAGCGGGTCCTCGGCGCGGGAGCCGCGGGCGACGACGTCAAGACCCTCCAGCAGATCCTGCGTGTGAAGGGTTACGGTGCCCTCGTCCCGAGTGGCAGCTTCGACCAACCGACCGAGGAGGCCGTCAAGCGCTTCCAGCGCGACGCCGGCCTGACCGTCGACGGGGTCGTCGGGCCGCAGACGCGTCCGGCGCTCGTCGCGCTCATGCAGGTCCTGAAAGCGACCTGGTACGGGCCGGGCTTCTACGGCAAGCGCACCGCTTGCGGGACGCGCCTCAGCCCGCGAACGCTCGGAGTCGCGCATCGGACGCTTCCGTGCGGCACGCGCGTGACCTTCTACCATGCCGGCCGCTTCGCGACCGTGTCGGTGATCGACCGCGGGCCGTTCCGCCGCGGCGTCGCGTGGGACCTCACCTCGGCGGCCGCCAGGCGCCTCGGCTTCCGCACCACCGGGCAGCTGCGCTCCGTCCCTTAGAGCCTTAGGAACGGCCGTCCCGACCCGCAACCGGGCCGATCGGCCGTTTTTCTCCGTGCCCGCGCCCGCAGGAACGGGTGGGAGGGGGCCGAAGTTGCTTCTGGACGTCCATTTTGTAAACTAACTTACCCCCGGTAAGCAACGGGCAATTTGGTTAGTTTCGAGCCGAAAGTAAAGTGATGGCCCCCAAGATCTCGAGATTCGATATCCACGACGAGCTGACCGCCCCGCCGGAGAGCGCGCCTATTCTGAAGGGAGCCCTCTCGGGCAGCGGCAAGCTCAACAACTTCGTCGGCGTTCTGGCCGGCTCGCCGGCTGCGCTTCGCGGCTACGCACGGATGCGCTCGGAGCTTCGCCGCGGCAACCTGTCGCCTCGAACCCAGGAGCGGATCGCGCTCGGTGTCGCCGAGTACCGCGGTTCCCAGTACGACGTCGCGGTCCACGCGCGCGCTGCGCGCAACGTGGGTCTGAGCATGGACGAGATCGACCTCGCACGGCAGTTCGCCTCTCGCGACGAGAAGGAGCAGGCGCTGCTTCGGTACCTCGAACAGCTGCTGGAGAACCGGGGGCAGGTGCCGGTCCATCTCCACGAGGAGGCGCGGGAACACGGTTGGTCCGACGAGCAGATCCTGGAAGCGCTCGGTCATGTGGCGCTCGCGGACTTCTCGGCCCTCGTGACGCTGGCCGGGGAGGTCCCGCTCGAGGGCACCTCGCGCCAGGTCAAGCCGCTCGGCAAGGCCGCCTGACAAGAGAAGGTGGCGGGGACGGCGCCGACACAAGCTGCGGAGGTCGCCGTCCCGAACGGAAGCTTGCTGACGCCCGCGCCGAAGTCCGTCGCGGGCGTCTGTCCTTATTTCCACGAAGCGGTCGAGCTCCTGGGCAAGCGCTGGACGGGAGCAATTGTCGACGCGCTGCTGGGAGGCCCGAAGCGGTTCTCCGAGCTCACACACTCAATCCCGCAGATCTCCGACCGGCTGCTCTCGATACGTCTCAAGGAGCTCGAAGCGTGCGGGATCGTCACCCGCGACGTCTTCGAGGCGGCTCCGGTCCGCGTGGAGTACGAGCTGACCCCCAAGGGTCGCGCGCTCGAACCCGCCGTCACCGCGATCCGCTCGTGGGCGCGCGAGTGGCTCCAGGACTGAAGCACGGTTAGCGCTGGACGGTTGATTCCGGATCCGCCTGGGAGTCCGGGATCAATGGTCTAGGGTACGGCGCTCGCCGTCCCCGACCTCTGGAAGGAGCCGCCGTGGCTGACAACGCGCCGCAGACTCAGCAGGACGTCCTCAGCATCGTGCAGGAGCGAGACGTCCGCTTCATCCGCCTCTGGTTCACCGACATCCTCGGCCAGCTGAAGAGCTTCTCGATCAACGCGGCGGAGCTGGACGACGCGTTCGAGGGCGGCATGGGCTTCGACGGCTCGTCGATCACCGGCTTCAACCCGATCGAGGAGTCGGACATGATCGCGATGCCCGACCCCGCGACCTTCAACATCCTGCCCTGGCGTCCGGAGGACAGACCCACTGGGCGCATGTTCTGCGACATCCGCGTGCCGGGCGGCGAGCCCTACGAAGGGGATCCGCGTTGGGTCCTGCGGCGCTCGCTCGAGCGCATGCGGTCGATGGGGTTCGACCAGTTCTACATCGGCCCGGAGCTCGAATACTTCTACTTCCGCTCTGGCGACACCTCGAGCGGTCCCCCCGAGGTGCTGGACAAGGGCGGCTACTTCGACCTCACCACACTCGACGCAGGCTCGGATCTGCGGCGCGAGACCGTGCTCGCGCTGGAGCAGCTCGGGATCCACGTCGAGTACTCGCACCACGAGGTGGGGCCGTCACAGCACGAGGTCGACATGCGCTTCGCGGACGCCCTCAAGATGGCCGACGATTGCATGACGTACCGGATCACGGTGAAGGAGTACGCGCTGAAGTACGGCTTCTATGCGACCTTCATGCCGAAGCCGCTGTACGGCGAGAACGGCTCGGGGATGCACGTGCACCAATCCCTGTTCAAGGAGGGCCGGAACGCGTTCTACGACGAAAACGACCAGTTCTTCCTGTCCGACGTGGCGAAGTCGTTCATCGCCGGCCAGCTCAAGCACGCGCGCGAGATCGCGGCACTCTTCGCACAGTGGGTGAACTCCTACAAGCGGCTCGTACCCGGTTTCGAGGCGCCGGTCTACGTGGCGTGGTCGCGCCGGAACAGATCGGCGTTGATCCGGGTCCCCCTCTACCACCCCGGCAGGGAGCAGGCCACGCGCTGCGAGATCCGCAGCCCCGACCCCTCTTGCAACCCGTATCTCTGCTTCGCGGGCCTCCTGCAGGCGGGTCTCGACGGCATCGAGAAGGGCTACGAGCTGCCGGAGCCGATGGAGCGCAACCTCTACCACCTCTCACCGGACGAGCGGAAGCGGCTCGGGATCGAGCAGCTGCCGGAGACGCTTGGCGAGGCTATCGAGATCGCCGCCGAGTCGGAGCTGATCCTCAAGACGCTCGGCGAGCACGTATTCACGCGGTTCATAGAGATCAAGCGGCAGGAGTGGGAGGACTACCGGACGCAGCTCTCGCAGTGGGAGCTCGACCGGTACCTGCCGATTCTGTAGCTCGCCGGCTGGTCTTGTACACCGGGGCCGCATGCCCGGGCGCAAGCCTGGCCTCGGGGCCGATGCGCCCTCGGCAGGTCGTTGCGATGCTGCATGTCGATGGACGTCCAGATCGAGCCGATGCGGAGCGATGACTGGCCCTCCGTGCGTGAGATCTACCAGCAGGGCATCGCGACCGGCGACGCCACATTCGACATCGAGGCGCCCGACTGGGAGCACTGGAACGAGGGGCACCTCGAAGTCTGTCGGCTCGTCGCGCGTGCGCGCGACGAAGCTGTGGTGGCCTGGGCGGCGCTCAGCCCGGTCCAGCGCAAGAGCGCCTATCGCGGCGTCGCGGAGGGCAGCCTCTACGTGCGCGAGGACGCCCGCGCAAGCGGCGTCGGGCGCAGGCTGACGGAGGCGATGATCGAGGCGGCCGACGCGGGCGGGATCTGGAC
>JBKOZI010000014.1:0-27020 GCA_046725795.1 Actinomycetota bacterium | reverse complement strand
TGGTCGGCCATCTCCTCGAGTACCACCCGGGCGTCGCGAAACTGAAGGAGATCGTCGACTCCGGCGAGCTCGGCGAGGTGCACTACGTCTATTCGAACCGGCTCAACCTGGGAAAGATCCGCGAAGTCGAGAACGCGCTCTGGAGCCTCGGCGCGCACGACGTCTCGGTGCTGCTGCACCTGCTGGAAGAGGAACCGGTCGAGGTGCTGGCACGTGGTGAGTCGTTCGTCCGTGAGGGAGTCGAGGACGTCGTGTTCTGTTACCTGCGGTTCCCCTCGGGCCGCATCGCGCACATGCACCTGTCGTGGCTCGATCCCCACAAGGAACGGCGGTTCACGGTGGTCGGCTCCCAGCGCATGGCGACATTCGACGACATGCAGCTGGAGCGAAAGGTGACCGTCTACGACAAGGGCTTCGATCGAGATTTCCGGAACTACGGGGAGTACATCACGCGATCGGGCGACGTGATGAGCCCGCAGGTCTCCAACGAGGAGCCGCTGCAGATCGAGTGCCGTCACTTCATCGAGTGTGCCGTAGCAGGTACCGAGCCTCGGTCGGGCGCGGAGAGTGCGCTGCGTACGGTGCGTGTGCTCGAGGCTCTGCAACGCTCGCTCCAGAGCGGGGCCGCCGTGCAGGTCGCCGCAGCGGCGGCCGGCTCATGAAGCACTGCGTTCACCCTTCCGATCTCGGGCCCGGCTTGATGCTCGGGCACGATGTGGAGATCGGCGAAGGCGTCGAGCTCGGCGCCGGAGTCGTGATCCACAGCGGCACCAAGATCGGCGACGACTGCGAGATTCAGGACGGAGCGGTGCTGGGCAAGCGCCCACGGTTGGGGCAACGGTCGAGCGCACCCCGAGAGGAACCCGGCCCGCTCGTGCTCGAGGAGGGAGCGGTCGTGTGTGCGGGGGCGATCGTCTACGCGGGAGCACAGATCGGCCGGGGCGCGATCGTCGGCGATCAGGCCCAGGTTCGGGAACGCTCGACGATCGGCGAGGAAAGCGTGATCGGGCGTGGGACGGGTGTCGAGAACGACGTTCAGGTGGGCGCGGGCGTCCGGATCCAGACCAACTGCTACATCACGACCAACACGGTCGTCGAGGACGATGTGTTCGTCGGGCCGGGAGTGGTCACCACCAACGACAACACGATGGGCCGGCACGGGGAGGACTTCGAGCTGGCAGGACCCTTGCTCCGGCGCGCGAGCCGGATCGGCGGCGGGGTCGTATTGACCCCAGGAGTCGAGATCGGCGAGGAGGCATTCGTGGCGTCGGGGGCGGTCGTGACCCGCGACGTCCCCCCGCGTGGAGTCGCGATGGGAGTTCCAGCGCGGGTTGTCCGCGAGGTACCGGAAGGCGACCTGATCGCGGCATGGCGGCGCTGACGTCGCGCAGGCGGGACAGGCCTGCGCGCAGCCTCGGCGGTCAGCTGCGGCGGCTCGATCGGCTCGAGCAGCGCACGCTCCTCATGGGCGCGGTCGCGCTCGCCACCGTGGGCGCCGTCGCCGCGGGCGAGGTCGGCAAGCTGTGGCGGCGCCGGGTGGTCGCAGAGGAAGCCGGCACGGCGCCGGAGGTCATCCAGAAGGGCGCACGAGCGGCGCTCGATACGGTCGAGGTCGCCCGGATCGGCTACCGGCAGGCAGCGGCGGGGGAGACCGTCCTCTTCAACCTCCTGTCTGCCTTCGTGATCTCATCGAGCACGGTCCGGCTCACCACCTTCGGAGTGCGCAGAGGCGTCCCGCTCCTGTTCAACGTCCGGATCGGCCGCCGGCACATCCATCATTTCGTGCCCGGCATCCTGGTCGCCTTCGCGGCCGGCGCAGCCGGGCTCTTCGTGAAGGACGACCGCCTGCGCGAGACGCTCGCGATTCCTCTCGGCGCCGGCATCGGGCTGACATTCGACGAGTCCGCCCTGCTGCTCGGCCTGGAGGACGTGTACTGGTCGCGCGAGGGCCTCGTCGGCGTGCAGATCACGCTCGCGACCGCCTCGCTGCTGGCGGCGTCGTTCCTGGCGCTGCGGATCTTCAGGCGCGGAGAGCGCAGCATGGAGGACCGTCACGAGCTGCCGCGGCCTGTGCGGGACCCGTTCGCGGTCTAAGCCTAAGGCTCAGGCGACGGCGCGCAACGGCTGGGCGCCGTCCGCCCAGATGACCTGCTCGCGGCCCGGCCCGACGCCCACCAGCTTCACCGGCACGTCGACGAAGTCGGCGATGAACTCCAGGTAGTCGCGGGCCGCGGAGGGGAGGTCGGCGAGGCTGCGGCAGCCGCCGATGTCCTCCTCGAAGCCGGGCAGGGCCTCGGTCACCGCCTGGGCGCTGTGCAGGATCGACTGGTGATACGGAAAGTCCTCGAAGACCGCGCCCTCGTCGTTCCGGTAGCTCGTGCAGACGCGCAGCGGGTCGATGCCGGCGAGCACGTCCAGCTTGGTGATCACGAGCCCGGTGAGCCCGTTGATGCGAGCCGCGTAGCGCAGACCGACCAGGTCGATCCAGCCACAGCGGCGCTGGCGTCCCGTGGTCGTCCCGTACTCGTGCCCGCGCTCGAGCATGTGCCGGCCGGTCTCGTCGTGCAACTCCGTTGGGAACGGTCCCTCGCCGACGCGCGTCGAATACGCTTTTGCGACGCCCCAGACCTCGTCGATCGCCTTCGGCCCGACACCGGCGCCGACGCACGCTGACCCCGCGATCGGGTTCGAAGAGGTCACGAAGGGATATGTGCCATGGTCGATGTCGAGCAGTGTGCCCTGCGCACCCTCGAACACGACCGTGCGGCCTTCTCGGAGCGTTTCGTGGCAAAGCAGGGCGGTATCGGTGATGTGCGGCTCGAGCCGGTGGCCGAACGTGACGTATTCCTCGGTCATCGTGTGCAGGTCGAGCATCGGGTCTTTGGCGTGTGCGCGGAGCACATGGCGCTTCGGCTCGAGCGCGGCCATGATCTTCTTCCGGAGGATCGAGGGGTCGAGCAGGTCCTGGACCCGGATTCCGAGACGCGCGGCCTTGTCCGCGTAGCAGGGCCCGATGCCCCGCTTGGTCGTCCCGATTCGGAGCTTTCCGAGGCGTGCCTCGCCGGCCTGGTCGAGCAGCACGTGGTAGGGCATGATGAGGTGCGCGTTGGCGGAGACCTTCAGCCCGCTCACGTCGATCCCCTGACGCTTGAGGCCGTCGATCTCGTCGAGCAGCACCTTCGGATCGACCGTGACTCCGTTGCCGATCGCGCAGTTCAGGCCCGGGTACAGGATGCCGGAGGGGATCAGGTGGAACTTGAACTCCTGCCCGTCGCGCACGATCGTGTGTCCGGCGTTGTTGCCGCCCTGAAAACGGATCACGAGGTCGGCCTGCTCGGCGAGCAGATCGGTCACCTTGCCCTTGCCTTCGTCGCCCCACTGGGCGCCCAATACGACTATTCCCGGCACAACGGAGAGTGTACGAGGCTAGCCGAGCGCCGACCGGGCCGGGTCGTAGCGCTCACGGAGGTCCGGCCCGAAGAGGGGAAGCTGGTCGGTCATCTCGGTCAGGCGTGAGACCGTGCGCCGGCCGATCTGCTGCTCGAGCGAGCCCGTATCGATCAGATTCGTGGTCACGACGATCGAGCGCTCCTCTTCGTAGCGCTGGTTGACCAGCGAGTAGAGCTGCTCGAGCACCCACTCGGTCTGCTTCTCGGCGCCGAGGTCATCGAGATGGAGCAGGTCGACGGCGACGAGCTGCGCGAAGAGATCGGCATAGGAACGCTGCCCCGCGCCGGCGTCATACGTGTCACGGATCTCGGCCAGCAGCCGGGGCACCGAGTAGATCGCGACCGTACGGCCGCGGTTGAGCGCTTCCTTCGAAACCAGCATCGCAAGCGTCGTCTTGCCGGTGCCGACATCTCCCATGAACCAGAGCCCGCGGCCGCTGCGGATGTTGTCGTCGAGGTTTCGGCAGAACGCGCGCACGGGGCGCACCACGTCGGTGCTCAGCTCGGTCACGGGGGCGCGGTCGAACGACACGCCTCTGTACTTGCGTGGGATCACGGACGAGACTCCCGTCGACCGCGCCCGGCGGAGGCGCGCCGCGCGGCACTCGCAAGCGACCGCGTCACCGCGTTCGTCGAGCACGAAGCCATCGCCGCCGCAGTGCGGGCACAGCCACTCGTCGCGCCCCACCTGTGTGAAGGGCTCAGTCATCGAGCGGCGCGCCTTCGGTGACGGATACCTGCTCGAGGGGCGGTGCCTCCCCGCGGGCGATGTTCGCGAACTTCGGGTAGCGGCTGAGGAACGTCATCTCGACGTCGCCGATCGGGCCGTTGCGGTGCTTGGCGATGAGGATGTCGGCGATGCCCTGGCGCTCGGTCTCCCTGTTGTAGTACTCCTCGCGGTAGATGAACATCACGAGGTCGGCGTCCTGCTCGATCTGCCCACTTTCGCGGAGATCCGAGAGGATCGGCTTCTTGTGCGTGTCGGAGCGCTGCTCCGGCGCGCGGCTGAGCTGGGAGACGGCGATGACGGGCACCTCGAGCTCGCGCGCGAGGATCTTGAGGCCGCGGCTCATGAGGCCGACCTGCTGCACGCGGCTGTCCGCGGACGGATCGGCCCGCATCAGCTGTAGGTAGTCGACGATTATCAGCCCGAGGCCGCCGCGTTTGTCGAGCTCGCTCGTATGCAGACGCCGGGCCTTTGCGCGTAGCTCGAGGATGTCGATGTCCGATGAGTCGTCGATCCAGATCGGGGCGTGGTTCAGCTTCTCGCAGGCCTTCACCACCTTGGGCCAGTCGTTCCGGGCGACCTGACCCTTGCGGAGCTTGTCGCCCGGAATCCGCGCGCGACTTGCGATGAAGCGTCGGGCAAGCTCCGTCACGGACATCTCGAGGGAGAACAGCGCGACGGGGCGGCCGTGGTCGACGGCGACGTTCTCGGCGATGTTCGCGACCAGCGCGCTCTTGCCCATCGAGGGACGTGCGGCCAGGACGATCAGGTTGGAGTTCTGGAAGCCGCCGGTGAGCGCGTCGAGATCCTTGAAGCCCGACGGAGTACCCGTCAGCGAGTGACCGTCGCGCGAGAGCTGCTCGAGCCGGTCGACCTGCTCGTGCAACACGTCGTCGAGCGAGCGAAAGTCGCTCGTGCGATCCGAGTGGGCAACTTCGAAGAGGTTGCGCTCGGCATCCTCGACCAGCTGCTTGGGCTCGCCTTTGAGGTCGGTGACGTTCGCCTGAACCTTCTGAGAGAAATTGAGAAGGCGGCGCAGAAGCGCCTGATCCTGCACGAGCCGTGCGTAGTGGCGCGCGTTGCTCGCCGTGGGGACGGCCGAGGCGAGCTGATAGACGTAGGCCTTGCCGCCGGCGCCGTCGAGATGACCCTGCTGCTCGAGCTCGGCGCAGACCGTGAGCGGATCGATGCCGGCGCTCTTCTCGCTGAGTTTCCGGATCGCCTGGTAGATCAGGCGGTGCGAGTCGCGGTAGAAGTCGTCCGTCTTGAGATGAACGTCGACCGTCACGGCGTCGACGGCGGGCGCGGCGAGCAGCATCGCGCCGAGCACGGACTCCTCGGCCTCGATGTTCTGCGGAGGGACCGCCCCTGCTGTCGGCGTGACCGTCACGAGCCGGCCACCACCTGCCGGAGCGCGGGCCGCAATGCCTCGCCGAGGCGGCGCGTCACTTCTCTTCGACGACCATGGTCTTGACAGATGCCGTGACGCCCTCGGACACCTCGATCTCGACCATGTGTGTGCCCAGCTCCCGGATCGGCTCGTCGAGCCGCACCTTGCGGTGATCGAGCTTGATCCCCCGTGCCTGCCTGACCGCGTCGGCGACCTCCTTCGCCGTGACGGAGCCGAAGAGTCGGCCGTCGTCGCCGGCGCGGTGGGAGATCGTGAGCACGGTCTTGGAGAGAAGCGCGACCGTATCCTGGGAGCGCTCCTGTTGCTGGCGGGCCGCGGTCTCGGCCTGCTCGCGCTGGCGCTGAGCGGCCGCGATCGAGGCCGGGGTCGCGTTCTGCGCGAGCTTGCGGGGAGTGAGGTAGTTGCGAAGGTAGCCCGGCGAGACGTCCACGACCGCCCCCGCCTCCCCGAGCCCTTCCACGTCCTTCAGGAGGATTGCTTCCATCTCTTACCGCTCGCCGACGTAGGGCAGGAACGCGAGCTCGCGCGCCCGCTTGACGGCCAGGGCCAGCTGGTTCTGGTGCCGGCGGCAGGCGCCCGTGATCCGCCGCGAGCGGATCTTGCCCTTGTCCGACAGAAAGCGGCGCAGGGACTGGAAGTCCTTGTAGTCGATCTCGTCCACCTTCGCGCGGCAGAAGTTGCAGCTCTTCCGTCGCCCCGGCGAGAAGGACTGGCTCTTTGGACGTCTCGTGGTCGTGCGCTTCGCCAACTGCTTGCTTCACCTACCTCTTGTCGATGCGGGCACCCGGCGTTGCGCCTGTGGTCTCAGAACGGGATGTCGTCGTCCTTACCGCCACCGCTGCCGACTCCGGCCTCCTGGAAGTCGGTGGTGTCGGCCGGGACGTCAGACTCGACCACGCCGTTGGATTGAGGCGCGTCACGGGAGCCCAGGAACTGGACTGTGTCGGCAATGATATCCACCGACTGCCGCTTGGACCCGTCCTGCGCCTCCCACTCGCGCCAGTTCAGGCGTCCCTCGACGGCCACCGGCCGTCCCTTTGCCAGGTATTGAGCGCTGTTCTCCCCCTGTGCGCCGAAGACCGTGACGTCGAAGTAGTTCGGCTTGTCGACCCACTGACCGCTCTCGGCGTCCTTGCGCCGGCCGTTCACCGCCACCCGCAGGCTGCAGATCGAGGTGCCGTTGGGCGTCGACCGAAGCTCCGGATCGCGAGTCAGGTTGCCAGTGATGACTACGCGGTTGATGTTCGTGGCTGCCACGCTTGCTCCCTTCTCAGATCGAGTTGACAGTGTAAGCACGGTCGCGGCGAGATCTCGCCCCCTGACACGACTTCATTTCCGCAAACCCGGTAGAGAATTTTCGAGCCGCGCGACTTTTGCGGGAAGGCGAGCTCAGGCCGGCTCGCCGGCCGGCTGCTGCGGCTCGTCGACCGGCTGCTCCGGCTCCGGGGGGACCTGCGGTTCAGCCTCGGGCGCGGTCGCGCCGGGCTCGGGCTCGGTCGCGCCGGGCTCGGCCTGGGCGGCCGGAGCTGGAGCAGGCGCTTCGGCTGCGTCCGCATCGGGGCCGGCCTCGCGCTCGCCGCGACGGTCACGGCCGCCGTCCCGGGGCCGATCCTCGCCCATGCGGCGTGGTGTCTCCTCGGGAGGTCCGGGCGTCTGCTCCGGCGCCTCGCCGGGGAGGCGGATGATGCGGTGGCGGAGGACGCTGTCATCGATCGAGAGCGACCGGTCGAGCTGCGCGAGGACCTCGGGCGGCCCCTTGAACTGGAACAGGTGGTACTGCGCTTCGCGCCGGTGGTCGATCTCGTAGGCGAGCCGGCGCATGCCCCAGTCCGCGTCGCCCTTGAGGGTCGCGCCCCCGGCGTCGATCTGCCGCTTCAGCTGGTCCACGATCGCGGTCCGGCGCTCCTCCGGAGCCTCCGGGTCGAGCAGCACGAATAGGTCATAGGAAGCGGCCATTACGACGGGCGAGGATAGCCGATGAGGGGCGAAAGCCCGCTCGTCCGGCCCTTCACCAAGCGATGCTCAGGCGGATCCGGTGGGGCAACGTGGCGCGACTGGTTTGCCTGCTCGCGGCGATCCCGCTTGCCCTGCTGGTGGCCCGGGGCGGCAATGGTCGCGTCCCGCCGCCGGCGCCCCCGCCGCACAGCCCCGTTGTCAGGCCGCCCCCAACCCCGCCGCCGCCACGAGTGCGCCCGCGCACGCCCGGCCCCCGCCCGAGGCCGCGTAGGGCCGCTCACAGGAAAAGCAGGCAACGGCCGAGGCCGCCCGCTTCGGATCAGCCGCAGCCCCTGCCCTCGCCGCCGCCCGTCCTTTCGCCGCCCCCGGCTGTGCCGATGGGCGATGAGTTCGCGCCGGGGTGACCGCACCATGACACGGTCGCTCGCCGGCGCCTCACCCCACGCGGGCTCCGGCCTGCACAAGCAGCCCGAACCCCGCATGGGCTGGTCGCCGGCGGCTGCAAACCTTCGCTGTGCGTCGTCCTCGGTCGGCCACATACCTGCCCGGTATGCGGCCTCCCTGCGTCCTAGCGCAGCTCGGTTTTCGCTCGCCGGCGCCTCACCCCACGCGGGCTTCGGCCTGCTTCTTCTCGATGTCCTCGAGCTGGTCCTCGATCCAGTCCGAGGGGGTGCGAGAGGTGATGATCGTGTGCAGCTGCTCCCAGCGCCGGCGGCGCTCGTCCTCGGAGGCCGTCAGGGCGTGGTAGATCGCGTCTGCCTGCTCCTGAACGTCGAACGGGTTGACCGAGAGCGCGCAGTGCCCGAGCTCCTCGTGCGCACCGGTGTTCTCGGACAGGATCACCATGCCGTTGCGCTGGTTCACGAGCGGGCCCTCCTTCGAGACCAGGTTCATCCCGTCCCACATCGCGTTCACGAGCAGCAGGTCGAAGTGCTTGTACAGCGCGACCGCCTCCTCGAAGTCGTCGCGCAGGCGGAGGTCGATCGGCATCCAGTCGGTGGTCCCGTGACGGTGGTTCACGACCGCTACGAGCGCCTCGATTTTCTCGAGGTACTCGACGTACTCGGGGATGTCCTGGCGGGAGGGCTGCATGTGGGCGATGAAGGTCACGCGCTCGCGGAACTCCGGGTGCTGCTCGAGGAAGATGT
Organism: Actinomycetota bacterium; assembly: GCA_046725795.1. Taxonomy (GTDB): domain Bacteria; phylum Actinomycetota; class Thermoleophilia; order Solirubrobacterales; family JBBDJG01; genus JBBQKG01. The sequence continues at coordinate 18,329 of JBKOZI010000014.1, read as the reverse complement.
CGAACGCGGTAAAGCCTCTCAAGACGTTCTTCGAGAGATCGGCACGGTCCACCCGGAGGATCATGTGGTCGCGGCGTCGCCGAAGGATCTCCTCCTCGTAACGGGCCACCGCGGGCCCCGCCGCGACGCGCTCGAAGCTGTTCGTGTCGATCGCGAGCGGATAGGGGCGAACCCAGGTCTCCCGGTCGCCGTGCAGGACGGCCTGCCGCTCGAAGTTGGTCTCGAGCCCCATCAGCTCGCGGCAGCACTGGAGGAAGTTGTTGCAGTAGGAGCGGGTGTGGAAGCCGATGATGTCGTTCGCGAGCAGTCCCTCGAAGATCTCGGTCCGCATGTCGCTCGGAAGCACGCGCCACGCGTCCGGATGCGTCCACGGGATGTGGACGAAGTGATGGAGGAAGACGTCCTGGCGCCGGCGGCGGATGATCCCCGGACAGGTGTACAGGTGGTAGTCGTGGACCATCACGATCGGCTCGTCGACTCCGGCGACCGCTTCGAGCGCCGCCTCGGCCAGGTCCTGGTTGACGACCTTGTACCCGCGTTCCCACGCGTCCCGCTCGGTCTCGCGGATGTCCGGGACGTTGGAGAGGTCCCAGAGGTAATGCTGGATGAACCACAGAAGCGGGTTTGCGATCAAGTTGTAGAAGCCGTCGTAGGCAGCCGGGTCGGACGCCACCAGGCGGATTCGATAGGCGGCTTCGTCGAGCCGGACCTCGAACCCGCCGCCGCCGTGGCGGGCACTCGCCTCGGCCTCGGCCTCGGTCATCGCAGACGCGATCCAGAGCGCGTCTCGCTTGCGCAGCAGGCCGGTCAGCGCTGTCACGAGACCGCCCCCGCCGCGCTTCGAGACGAGCTCGCCGGACTCATCGCGCTCGAACGTCACCGGTCCTCGGTTCGAGACCAGTATCAGCGGCCGATCCATGAGCTCAGGCTAACGCCTGAGTCGCATACGGCTAGTGGGCCACTAGCTCGTGTCCAGATCGTTGAAGATCCGCAGCCAGTCGCGGAGCAGCCGCGGCATCAGGAAGTGCGTGCGCACGTATTCCTTGCCCGTCCGCCCGAGCCGCTTGCCGAGATCCGGGTCGCTCAGGATCTCGATCGAGCGCGCAGCGGTCTCCTCCGGAGAGTTCACGAGGAAGCCCGAGACGCCGTCCTGGATTTGGAGCGGGATGCCGCCGACGTTGCCGGCGATTGTGGGACGGACCTTCCAGAGCGCCTCCGAGATGGTCAGGCCAAACCCTTCGCGAAGAGACTTTTGGACGATCACGTCGGCCTGCGACTGGAAGGCGTTCACTTCGATCGCGCCCACGTTGTTGAGGTTGTTGAGGATCTTGACGTCCTCGTCGCCGCCGGCGTGCTCGATCGTGCGCTGGAAGAAATCCCACCCCTCCGGGTCGTCGGTGGCCATCGAGCCCACCAGCGCGAGTTGCACGCTGTCGATTTGTTCCTTGACGATCCGGTAGGCGTCGATGACCCCGAGCGGGTCCTTCCAGGGGTCGAACCGCGACACCTGGCAGATCAGCGGCCGGTCGACGTCGACGCCGAACTGGTCGCACACAAAGGCCGCGTCCTCGGGGGAGAGGGCCATGTTCTTGGGCGAAAGCGGATCGATCGCGGGCGGCACGATCTCGACCTTTCCGTCGACTCCGGCGGGCACGTACGACTGCAGGTGGAACACCTTGCAGTCATAGGGCTCCACGATCGGCACCATGTGGTCGAGCACCTCGCTGTTGGGGGTCGAGAGGTCGATGTGGCATCGCCAGATCCAGTGCCCCGGATGCCCGTTCAAGTAACTAAGGAGGGCGGCCGGCTGCGGATCGTGGATGATCACGTAGTCGAAGTCGCCTTCGAGCTCCCGCGCGTTCAACTGGTTGTAGCGGTCGAAGATCTCCCAGTCGTGCTTGGTGAGCCCGTGCGGATTGCCCTGCAGCGCGTTGTGCAGGAGCTTTGTGACGTTGAAGAACTCCTCACGGCCGATCACGATGTGCCACTCGGCCTCCAGCCCCGCATCCCGCATCAGGGGCACGAGCGCGTAGAGGATCTCCGAGACGCCCCCGCCCATCGCGGTCGCGCTCACGTGCAGGACACGCTTGCCCTGCAGCGGCTCGGCAAGCGCTTGAATCTCATCGACGAGCGCGCGCCCGATGAGGTGTCTGTAATCGCCTAAAGCCTTGTGGCCAACGCTGACGGGCTGTAGCAAGGAGGGGCTCTTTCCCTGGCTCGAGTGTCTGAAGAGGCGTGATGCCCAGCGACGTGCCTATTGCCAAAACGAGAGCGGCGCAGATTATTTCAATGCCTTCGGGCGAAATCGTGGAAGCCCCGGTCGAGAGCCTCGAGAATCGTCCCGTGAAGGCGCTCGTTGGCGGCCGCCACGCAGGACATCTGGAAGTCGTGCCCGGCGCCGAGCAGCCGTCGCTCGGCGAGCGTGCGACCGTGCGCATCGGTCACCACGGCGCCGCTCTCCTCCACGCAAAGCGCCGCCGCGGCCAGGTCGTAGGGCGAGTTGTTCAGGACCGAGCCGCCGCCGACCTGCTCGAAACGCCGGCGCAGCGCCGGCCTCTCCTCGATCAGGCGAGTGCCCACGTCGAGGTAGGCATCCAGCTGGCCTGTGACGATCCGTGTGAGGTCGTAGGCGGCCGACCCCAGGTCGAACACGGCCCCGCCCACGGAGGAGGCGTCGATGAGCTCCTCCAGGACCGTGACGAGCGGCAGTGCGGGACGCCCCCGAAAGCCCAGCGTCCAGAACATCTTCGAGATGTCCGCGTTCTCGCTGAGGGTCACCTCGGCCCCTGCGCCGTCTGAGCCGCGCAGCTCGATCCCGCGCCCTCGCTCGGCCGCGAACAACGCACCGTTCTTGATCTCCACCACCACGCCGATCTCGACATCGCCCATCGAAGGCTCGCCGTCTCCGAACGGCGCGGCGGCGACCGAAACGCAAGCGGCCTCGAAGCCGGCGAGCGCCGGACGAGTCCCGTCGATCGGGTCGACAACGAGCACATGGGTAGTCCGTCCCGAAGGCGGAAGGACCAATCCCCGGTCCTCGGAGTAGAAGGCGACCGCGGGCGCGCGCTCGGCCAGAAAGCCTTCCAGGTATTCCTCAGCCTCGGTGTCGATCGCGAAGGTGACGTCGCCGCCTGCGCCGGCTCTCACGTGCGCGCGCCCGGCATGCGCGCCCAGGAAGGGCAGCACGTGTTGCCGGAGGCCGAGCGCCAGCTCGGTGACGAGCTCCTTCATCGCAGGACGACGAACGCTACTTCGACGAGACGCTGGCCGGCCGCTCGCCCAGCGTCACCTGAGCCGATCGCCGATCGCCGCCGCGGTAGAGCTCGAGCGTGATGGTGTCTCCGGGTCGGTAGCGCGTGATCTGCTCGCTGAAGTCGTTCTCGCGCGTGATCTGACGTCCGTTCAGCTTCGTGATCACGTCGCCGCCGATCTTTACGAGCGAGGCCTGGAAGCGGATCTCCTTGCCACCGCCCTTGATGCCCGCCTTGTCCGCGGGACCTCCGTCCACGACGTCTGCGACCAGCGCACCGTCCTCCACCGGCAGGTCGAGCTTGTGCGCGAGCTGTGGATAGAGCGAGGAGGACGTGATGCCGATGTAGGCGTAGCGAACCTTGCCGTCGGCGCGGATCTGCTGGATCGACCGGCGGATCGTGTCGACCGATACGGCAAAGCCGACGCCCACGCTTCCACCCCCCGAGGAGCGGATCTGAGAGTTGATCCCGATCACCCGACCGCGCGCATCCAGCAGCGGGCCGCCGGAGTTGCCGCGGTTGATCGCGGCGTCGGTCTGGATCGCGTCGCTGATCGAGAACTCCGTCAGCGCTTCAATCGTCCTGTCCTTTGCGGACACGACACCGACCGAGAGCGAGTTCTCCTCGCCGAAGGGGCTGCCGATCGCGGCGACCGGATCGCCCGGCTGGACCGCCCCGGTGTGCCCGAGCGGGAGCGGCACCAGGTTCAAGCCCTCGGGATCGACCTTGATCAGGCCGATGTCCGCGTTCGGGTCGTATCCCACGATCTTCGCCGGCACCTGATTGCCGTCGGGGAACTGGACGTAGACCTCTTTCGCCTTCGTGATCTTGTCGCCGCTGCCGTTGGTGATCACGTGCGCGTTTGTGGCCACGTGCCCGTCACCGTCGATCACGAAGCCGCTGCCCTGGCCGGCGCCGCCTCCGCCGAGGATGTCCTCGGCGCTTTGGCCGCTGCCGAAGATCGATGTGATCGTGACCACGCCGGGCGAGAGCTTGTCGTAGATCGAGGCGGCGTCGAAGCCCTTCCTTCCGAGCCCCTCGACCACCTGCACACGCGTCCGCTCGACGGTCTTGGAGCCCTCGGATCCGGACGAGTCGCCGCCGCACCCCGCCAGCGGGAAGGCGAGCGCGGCTGCCGAGAGCGCCGCGCAGGCTGCGGTGCGGATGCTCAAGTCGCTGGTTCTCGGCCGGAGACGGTGACGGTCGTCCTCGCGGTCCGCCGTGGGGGCTGCTCGCCCGCAAGGGGCAGCGTCAGCCTGAACACGGTCTCGCCCGGCCGGGAACGGACCTCCAGCCGTCCCCGCATCTGGTTCGCGAGCTCGCGCGCGATCGCGAGACCGAGGCCTGAACCACCCGCGTTTCCGGTGTGGAAGCGCTCGAACACGTGCGTCAGGTCACGTCGCTTGATGCCGGGGCCGTCGTCCTCGACCTCGAGGAATGCAATCGCCCTTCCCTGTGACGTGTTCGCGCCGTTCAGGCCGGCGGGCTCCGACCCGGTCCGCACGCGTACGTGCGCGCCGGAGTGCGTGTGAGTCAAGGCATTGTCGACGAGGACACGGAGGATCTGGGCGACCCGCTGTCCGTCGCAGAGCCCCTCGACCTCCGGTGCGTCCTCCGGGTCGACGACCTCGAGCGTCGCTCCGTCCCGAGCCGCTGCCGCCGCGAATTCATGCGTGATCTGGTTGGCGAGCGCGCGCAGCAAGACCGGCTCGCGCTCGAGCTCGAGCGAGCCGGCATCGAGCCGGGAGAGGTCGAGCAGGTCGGTCGCGAGCTTCTGCAGGCGGTCCACCTGACCGCGCATGGTCGCCAGGAACTCGGTCCGGGTCTCCTCGTCGAGGTCCTCGTCCTGAAGCAGCTCCACGAACCCGCCGAGCGAGAAGATCGGGGTCCGGAGCTCGTGTGACGCGTTCGCGATGAACTCCTTGCGCGCCTGGTCGAGGCGGGCAAGCCGGCGTTGCATCTCGTTGAAAGCGACGGCGAGCTGGCCCAGCTCGTCCTCGGAGTCGATCGGGATGGGGTGAGAGAAGCTGCCGGCGGCGACCTCGCCGGCCGCGCGCTCCAGCCGCTTGACACGGCGGGCCAGGACGCTCGCCGCGTAGTAGCCGCTCGTGATCGCCACGATCAGCGCGATCAGGCCTGCGACCAGGATTTGACGCCGGATCAGCGCCACGTTGTCCTGCACGTCGCCGAGCGGCTCCGAGAAGACGACCACCCAGGAGGGCCGGCCGCGGTAGGGGAGCGGCCGTGCCGCCTGCGCCAGGCCGCCCCCATCCTCGGCGGCCGTACCCGTTCGGAGGTGGCCCGAGCGCGCTGCCTCGAGCACGAGCGAGTTCGAGGGATTGAGGGTGGTGTAGACCTCCTGCGAGTCCGTGATGACGTACGGCGGCGCATCGCCGACTCCCTCGGACGCGCGTTGGTCGACGGGAATGCCGAGCAGCGTGACGCGCGTGCCGCTCTTCTCGCTGAGGGTTCGAACCAGCGACTTCAGCTTCGAGGCGAGCACGTCGTGCGCGCCGGTCGGCCGGAGCGGCCTCGTGTAGGTGGCCGAGGCCCGCTCGAGCGCGTCCAGCTTCTGGGACGTCAGGTTGGATTCGAGCTGCGGGACGACGTAGAAGTAGATGACGCAGATCGCGCCCGCTGTGATCGAGAAGAACAGGAACGCGAGCCTGTTCTTGATCGAGTTCGACCAGATCCGGCGCCAGATCATTCGTCTCGGAACCGGTAGCCGACGCCCCGAACGGTCAGCAGGTACTCGGGATTCTTGGGGTCGCCTTCGAGCTTCTCGCGGAGATGGCGGATGTGGACGTCGATCGTTCGCTGGTCACGAAAGGCCGAATCGCCCCAGACTCGATCGAGCAGCATGTCCCGCGTATACACGTGCCCGGGGTGGCGGGCGAGCACGGAGAGGATCTCGAATTCGACGTACGTGAGGTCCACCTGTTTCCCGTCGAGCTCCGTCGAGCGCTTGGCAAAGTCGATGCGCAGATTGCCGCGAGCGAGCGGCTCCTCGTCGACGTCGTGGTCGGGCGCCATTTCGGCCCGCCGCAGCGCGGCTCTCACGCGGCTGCGAAACTCCCGCATCGAGAACGGCTTGGTGATGTAGTCGTCGGCCCCGATCTCGAGCCCGATCACCTTGTCGATCTCCTCGGCCTTCGCCGTGAGCATGATGATCGGGACCGAGCTCTTGGCGCGCAGGCGGCGGCAGACCTCGAGCCCGTCGATCTTTGGAAGCATGATGTCGAGCACGACGAGGTCGAACTGACCCTGCTCGAAGTTCGCGAGCGCCTCCTGGCCGTCGAGTGCCGGCACGACCTCGTAACCCTCTTTCTCGAGTGGGTAGCTCAGGAGCTTCTGCAGGGGACGCTCGTCGTCCACCAGCAGAATGCGAGTCATCTTGCCTGCCATGTGAATGATTCTAGGCAGGCTTTGTTTGCAGTTCGCCCGTTCTTCTGACCCTGCCGCCGATCCTTGGTATACACGAGCATCGGTGGTGGACCTCCGAATCTATCGAGCGGCCTTCCTGGTCACCCTGCTCGCGGTCCTGGTGGTGATGTTCTCGCTCCAGGAACGACCGGCGCCGCTGAGCGCGCCGATCGCGCCTGACGCCTTCAAGGGCGAGGTCGCCTACGGCGAGACTGCACGCCTTGCCCAGCTCTACCCGGATCGCACGCCGGGCAGCGCGGGCGACGACGCGCTCGCAGGCCTGGTCCAGGCACGGTTCCGGGCGCTCGGATTCAAAACGAGCCGCGACAACTTCGGCGGCGAGTTCGACGGCCACGACATCGGGATGTCGAACGTCGTCGGCGTGCTCAACGCTCCGTCGGACCGCCAGGTCGTCGTGGCCGCCCCCCGCGACGCGGTCACCCGGCCGGGCGCCTCGAGCGCCTCGAGCACCGCGGTATTGCTCCAGCTCGCGCAGGCGCTCGACGGCTCGAGCCGGAAAAAGACGTTCGTGTTCGTGTCTCTGGAGGGGAAGGCCGCCGGCAGCGCCGGCGCACGCCACTTCGCCGACACCTATCCCGACCGCGGCAAGGTCGACGCCCTGCTCTTGGTCGATGACATCGGCGCCGACTCGGCGAGGCGCCCCTTCGTGGTGCCATGGTCGACGACCTCACGGCGGGGCTCGCTGCAGGTTCTGCGGACGGCCGGCGCCGCGCTGGCGCGCGAATCTGGCATCCGTACGGCGGACGATCCCTGGTTCACACAGTTCCTGCGCCAGGCATGGCCGCTGACCCTCAGGGCCCAGGGCCCGCTGGTCGCGCGTGGCTTCGACGCGGTGACGCTGACGTCGCGCGGCGAGGTACCCCGCGGTAAGGGCCGCGATCCTCTCGACGGAATCTCGAGCGACCGTCTCCAGACCTTCGGGCGGGCGGCGTTCGGAGCGGCGCTCGCGTACGACGCGACGCAGTCGCTCGAGCAGTCGCCGCGCCGCTACATCGCCGCGGGTCGCAAGGTGATTCCCGACTGGGCGATCTCGCTGCTTGCTGTCGGGCTCGTGATACCGGCCCTCGTCGCCTCTTTCGACGCGTTTGCCCGCGCCCGCCGGCGCCGGATGCCGATCGGCGATTCGATCCGCTGGACGCTCGCAGGCTCGGCGCCGTTCGCGCTCGCGCTGGTGGTGACGTTCCTGTTCCAGCTCGCCGGGTGGCTTCCGGACCCGGTCAGCGAGGCGCTTGCGCCCGCCACCAGCCCCACGTTCGGCGAGGCGGCCCCGCCGCTGCTTGCGGTGCTCGTCCTCTTCCTGTTCGGCTGGGCCTACGTGCGTCCGGCGGCCGCGGGATACGTGCGCGGCATCGCGCTCGCAGTCCCCGCCCCGGCGATCGCGCTGGCGCTGGTCCTCTCGATCGAGGTCCTGCTCGTGTGCGTGCTGGACCCGTTCACCGCGCTCATGCTGATTCCCGCCTGCCACCTTTGTGTGCTGGCGGCATTACCGGAGCGCCCGCGCCGGTCGGTCCTGGCCGGGGGGATCCTTGTCGGTGCACTTGCGTTGCCGGTGCTCGCGCTCGGCTACTACGGCGCGCGGCTCGATCTGGGCAGCGACTTGATCGCATACATGTTGATGATCCTCGGCTCTGCAACGGGATCGCTCTGGACGGCGCTGCTCGGCTCGCTGCTCGCGGGCACGCTTCTGTCCGCGGCGATCGTGTCATTGGCGCCCCCTCGCACCGAGGAGGCGGAAGAGCCGGTCACGGTTCGTGGACCGATCACCTATGCCGGGCCGGGTTCGCTCGGCGGCACCGAGTCCGCGCTCAGGCGTTAGGGCTTGGTCTTAGCCTGGAATCTCGCCCTTGCGGTGTGCGCTCGGCAGGTCCAGGAAGCGTGAGCACCCGACGTTCCGGCGCTTCGTGATCGCTTTCCCGCCGAGAAACGAATAATCGGCGCCGAACGAGACGCTTCGGCCCCGTGGGCATTCCGGGACCTTCAGCCAGAAGCTTCGTCTGGTTCTGCTGCGACGCGCGACGCATCGGCCGTGGGAGCGGCGCACGCAGACCCGCACGCGGCGCGTCTGCTCGATACCGGGGATCCGAAGCTTCATCTCGATCAGGCTGAGCGTCACCTGCGGCAGCAGGGGCTGCAAGGTCGTGGGGAGCTCGAGGCGGTACCCGAAGCGCTTTGCGCTGCGGGGCTCGCGCACCAGGTAGCCGTGGAGGACGTCGAAGTTCCAGGCGGGCGAGCGCTGGTTTGCCCTCACGAGGATGACGATCCCAGCTTTGGACCCATGTTCGCCCCCTGGCGCCAGGAACAACCAGATGCTGGCCGGTACGGGTTCTTCGATCGCTGGACGGGCGTCGAGCAGGAGCGATCCGGAGGCAAACTGGGCGTTTCGGCAGCGCGTGGGATCGGGATCGACGAGGAGCTTCGAGGCGTCGCAGTAATAGCGGCCGGTCAGAAAACGCTCGCGGAGCGAGGCGCCTCGCGGGAAATGCACGATCGCGCTCGCGAGGCGCGGCGCCGGAGCACCGGTGGTGTCGTAGACGCGCGCCGACGCCACCACCGTGTAGGCGCCCCACGGCCGAATGTTGCGGATCGCCGCATCGAACTCGCCGACGAGCTTCGCGCCTGCGGGCGGGGCAGGCACGAGCGCAAGCAGCAGCACGGTGGGGATAAGCAGGCGTTTCACAGTCGATACCCGGTTGGACGGCAATCGTATGGCGCTGAAATCGAACTGCGCCGATAAGCACGGTGCGAGGCGATGACAACGATCATGCGGGACCTAAAGCAACACCACCTGAAGCGACAGCTCGCGAGCCACACCTACACGGTCGACCCCGAGCAGGTGGCCGTCGCGATCATCGTCAAGTTGGTCCAGGGGAGCCCGGCCGCGGGGCCAGGTGGTCCCACCCGCGGAGCGAGCGCTCCGATCCGTCTTCGCCAAGCAGCCTGACGCCGCTGCCCTCGCGGATCCGACCGATCCAGGACACCGAGGTGCCGGCCTCATCGGCCGCGGCCTCGAGACCGGGCGCAGCGGCGCCTGACACCGTGAACATGAGCTCGTAATCCTCGCCCGCGGTCGCGGCGAGCTCGACAGGATCGAGTCCTGCTTGCCCGGCCACCGCCGCGACGCCGTCCTCGATCGGGAGCTGCGGCAGGTTCACCTCCACCAGCACGCCGCTCCGTTCTGCGAGGCGTGCGCCGTCCGAGGCGACCCCGTCGCTCAGGTCGATCATCGCGCTGGCGCCCGCGGCGGCGAGTGCTCGGCCCGCCTCGATCTGGGGCCGAGGACGCAGCTGCCGTGCGATCAGCGCTTCACCGATCTCCGCGTCGAGCCCGCCGAGCTTCCGCTCGAGCAGGAGCAGGCCGGCCCCGGCGCCGCCGAGTGCCCCCGTGACGCCGATGCGGTCGCCCGGGCTTGCGCCGTCTCGGCGGACCAGCTCGCTCTCGTCGTCGACGTGACCAATCGCGGTGACTGCGACGACCAGCTCGTGGCTTCGCGAGATGTCGCCGCCGCAGATGACGAAGCCGAGCTCCGCGGCGAGCGCCTCGGCGCCCTCGGCGAAGGCGGTCACTTCATCGGGCGCAAGGTGCTCCGGAAGCGCGAGCACGAAATAGATCTCGCCTGGGCGAGCTCCCATCGCGGCGATGTCGGATGTCGCGGCGGCCAGGCACTTGTGTCCGAGATCGCGCAGCGAGGTCGTCGCGAGCCGGAAGTGAACGCCCTCCACGAAGCCGTCGACGGAAGTGACCGTGAGGCCGTCGCAGCGCGCTACCGCCGCGTCGTCTCCCGAGCCCACGAGGATCCGGTCTCCACGCTCGGTGAGGCGGCCCCGAATTGCGTCGATCAGATCGAACTCGGATCTCATAGAGGAACGGCGATCACGAGCATGTACGCGCACAGCATGATCGTTCCGGCCATCAACGCCCGCGAGCGGCTGATCGCCGCGAGCGGGAGGACCCAGATCGCATACCACGGCACGAGCCAGGCAGTCGCGACGAGCACGGCGAGAGTCGCCCATCCAGCGGCGAGCACCCACGCCTCGGGGTCGGACCGCTCACGCCATGCACGCAACAGTAGGTAGGTCAGCACGGCCGCGAGCAGTACCGCGAGTGCCGCCCGCGTGAAGTGGACGATCGAGCCGGAATCGCCTCCGGTGATCGCGCCGATCCCGTCGGCCAGCTTCTGGGGGACGCTCCAGCGTGTCGTGCGCTCCTGGTTTTGGCCGATCAGCACGAATGCCTGGAGTGCCTTCCAGCCAAACGCTGCGAGCGCGGCCGCTGCGACCGCTGCGACGGTCGCGAGCGCCCCCAGCAGGAAACGGCCTCTGTCGCGCGTGCCGATCAGCATGAAGGGCGCCGCCAGCGCGCCCGAGGCCTTCACCGCGCCGCCGCCCGCCGCCAGCCCGCCTGCCGTTGCCGGCTGCGCCGAGAGCACGCCGAGCACTCCTCCCATAACCAGCAGCATGACCAGGGCGTCGTTGTGTGCGCCGCCCACGACGTGCACCAGCACCAGCGGGTTGAGCCCGACGGCGATCGTGGCGAACACGGGATCTGCGCCCAGGCGACGGGCGCACGCCCACGTCAGCGCGACGATTCCAAGGCTTGCCGCCGCGGTCACGGCCTTGAGGATCCAGAAGCCTTGGGCCACGCCCACCTTTGCGAGCGGCAGCGTGGCGACGGTGAAGAGGGGTCCGTAGGCGCTCGTCGCGTCCTTCGAGCCGGCGAAGCCGAACACGGCATCGCCCGGCGCCGCGTCAGGGCTGTGGGTGTAGGGGTTCAGGTGGTGCACGACCTCCAGCCGCGCGTAGGCGAGATAGCTGAAGACGTCCTGTGAGAGAAGCGGCGGAGCGAGCAGGAAGAGGAGATGAAGCGTGCCGATCGCGCCGAGCACGAGTCGCGCACCGAGCGAGCGGGCCAGGAGCAGCACCGCGACATACGCCGCGGTCGCCAGCCACAGGCCGAGGTAGAAGAGGGGCCCCGCCTGTGCGCCGTCCGCGAAGCCCGCGCCGAGCCCGTGGAAAGGCCCGAGCAGCCAGCCCGGAGAGCCACCCGCAGTGGCGAGCACCACGCGCGAGTCCTCGGCTGCGAACAGCAGCGCCAGCGCGACGTAGACAAGCGCCAGCACGCCCAGCGCCGCCAGCGCCGCGCCGCGGAGCGCGCGGTCAGACGACCTAGCGGGTGCCGCCGGTGCCGCCCGTGCCGGTGCCGCCGCCTCCGCCGTTCCCCTCATTGCCGGTCCCTCCGCCGCCGGTCCCGCCGGTCCCTCCATTGGGCGTGCCACCCCCACCGCCGTAGATGCGCGGGTCGTAGCCGTTGTAGCCGCCGCCATAGGAATTCCCGTAGCCGCCGCGGTCGTACGTGTACGAGCCCCGACTGCCCGAGAACTTGCTGAAGAACGGGGACCAGCTGATCGAGCTCTTCGGCTGCGGGAAGTCGCCACAGAAGTTGCCCTTGGCCACCGACATGAACTTGTTCCAGATCTCTGCGGGGAAGGTACCTCCCGCCACGGAGATGCCGTGCACGCTTCGCATCTCGCGCAGCGCGTCGGGATAGCCGACCCAAACGGCCGCGGTGAGGCGCGGCGTGAAGCCGTCGAACCAGGCGTCGTTGAAGTTGTCGGTCGTGCCGGTCTTGCCGCCGGCGGGGCAGCCGATGTTTGCGCGCGTGCCGGTGCCCTGCTGCACGTTCATCTTCAGGATCTTCGTGACCTCGTAGGCGACCGCGTCCGAGAACACGCGCTGCCGCTTCGGCTTGCCGAGGTCCTCCACCTTGCCGTCGGCGAACTTGACCTTGGTGATCGCGATCGGCTTGTTGCGAATCCCGCCGGAGGCGAGTGTTGCGTACGCGTTTGCCATCTCGAGCGGAGACACCCCGCGGCGCAGTCCGCCGAGCCCTTCGGCCGGGTAGCCGTCGAGCTTCGTCGTGATCCCCATCTCCTTGGCCGTGTCGGCGACGCTCTTGGGCCCGAGGTCGAGGTCGAGCTGCGCGAAGACCGTGTTGTCGGAGCGGAGCGTCGCGCGCACGAGGTTCATGTAGCCGCCGTACGTGTGGTCGTAGGTCTGCACGTTCCAGGGACCGTAGTCCTTGGTGTTCAGGTCGAGCGGTTTCGAGACGTAGCCCATCGAGTTCGGGTTGACGCCGCGCTTTACCGCGGTCGTGAGCACGAATGTCTTGAACGCCGAGCCGGGTTGGCGGTGTCCCTGCGCCGCGAGGTTGTACTGGTTGTGGCGGTAGTGCGAGCTCGACGCCATCGCCCGGATGTAGCCGTTGCGCGGGTCGATTGCGACCACCGCCGCGCTTGGGTCACCGCTGTAGTAGAGCGTCGAGTCGATCGCATCGCGTCCGACTTTCTGCAGCTTGGGGTCGATCGTCGTGTACACGCGCAGGCCGCCCTTCCGCACGGTGTTCACTCCGAAGCGGTCGATCAACTGCTGCTTGACGAAGTCGAAGAAGAACGGCTCGCGGATCTTGGTGTAGAGATCGCCGCGGCGAACCCGTAGCGGAGACCGCGACACCTCCTCTGCCCGGAGCTTCGAGATGTAGCCGAGCTTTGCCATCTTGCGCAGGACCTCACGCCGGCGATCGAGCGCCGCTTTCGGGTTCTGAAACGGGTTCAGCTCGCTCGGCGCCTGGGGAAGGCCCGCCAGCAACGCCGACTCCTCGAGCGTCAGGTTCTTTGCCGGCTTGTCGAAGAACGTCTCGGCCGCGGCCTGCACGCCCACGGCGGTCTGCCCGTCGACCGTCCCGTAGGGCACCGAGTTCAGGTAGCTCTGGAGGATCCAGCGTTTCGAGTGCTCGCCCTCGAGCTCCTCCGCAAGCCTCGCCTCGCGGATCTTGCGCTCGAGCGTTCGCTCCCTGCCGACGTAGAGGTTTCGCACGAGCTGCTGCGTGATGGTGGAGCCGCCCTCCACGGCCTTGCCCGCTTCGAGATTTTTGATCGCGGCGCGCACGATGCCCTCGTAGTCGACGCCGCCGTGGTGATAGAAGCGCTGATCCTCGATCGCGATCGTGGCCGCCTGCATCGACTCCGGGATACGCGTCAGGGGAATCGGCGTACGGATCTCGTCCGATTGGATGAAGCCCAGACGGGTGCCGTCGTTCGCGTAGACGGCGGAGCTCGTGCCCTGGTCGATCGGCTTGAGCGAGGCCAAAGGAGGCGCCGACGCTGAGACGGAGATCACGTATCCCGCAACGGAGAGTGTGGCGATCCCCAGGCAGAGCCCGAGCACGGCCGCGGCGAGCAAGATCTTGCTGTGCCTTCGGCCGCGGCGGTGTCGTCTTCGCGCGCGGTAGGTCATGAGCAGGCTTTGAGGGCGGCTTGATGCCGCTTTCGAGGGATTTCCGGCCAAAAACGACCGTCCCTGCAAAGAATATTCTTGCGGCTACGCCGCTACCGCACCAGGAGAGTCGGCCTACGGCCGCCTCCCGGAACAAAAAGGGTACCGTCGTCACAATTGCGAGCTGCAGGCGCCCGGTAGACTCGGCTCTTCGGATGGCGGTCGAGGAGCGCGTCACCTTCTGCCGGATCTGCGAACCGCTCTGCGGGATGGTCGCGTCGGTGGAGGATGGGCGACTCACGCAGCTTCGTCCCGACAAGGAACACCCGCTCTCGCGCGGGTACGCGTGCCCGAAGGGGATCGCGATGACGGGCGTGCAGAACGATCCCGACCGCGTGCTCTATCCGCTGAAACGCACCGGCGGCCCCGGCGAGTTCGAGCGCACGACCTGGGAGGAGGCGATGGGGAACATCGCCCAGCGCCTGGGCCGCACGCGCGATCTTCATGGCCCGGAAAGCATCGCCTGGTACATGGGCAACCCGGGGGCCTTCAGCTACAGCCACACGCTGTGGGTGAAGGGATTTCTCGACGGCCTCGGCTCGCCGCACTACTACTCGGCCGGCTCGCAGGACGTGAACAACCGTTTTGCCGCCTCCGCGCTTCTGTACGGGACCCCGCTCCTCGTTCCGATTCCGGACCTCAAGCGCACGCACTTCCTGTTGATGGTCGGCGCGAACCCGCTCGTCTCGCACGGCTCGGTGCTGTCGGCGCCGCGCATCCGCGAGCAGCTGAACGAGATCACGGCTCGGGGCGGGCGTGTCGTGGTCGTGGACCCGCGCCGCACCGAGACCGCACGCCAGTACGAGCACCTCCCGATCCGGGCGGACGCGGATGCATGGCTTCTCCTGGCGATGCTCGACGTGATCTTCATCGAGCGACTCGCCGACGAGGCGTTCATGGCCCGCCACACGCGCGGCGCGGACCAGCTCGCCCGGCTCGCTGAAGACTTTCCACCCGAGCGGGCCGTGGGGGCGACGGGCATCGACCCCGAGCGCATTCGCGAGATCGCGCGCGCGTTCGCGTCGGCGCCGAGCGCGGCCGCGTACGGGCGGACGGGCTCCTGCCTGGGGCGTTTCGGCACGCTCGTGGCGTACCTGCTCGACGCCCTCAACGCCGTCACCGGCAACCTCGACCGGCCCGGCGGCGCGGTCTTCGGACGACCCCCGATCGCGCTTGACGACATCGGCGAGAAGATCGGCCTCGCGACCTACGGCAAGATCCGCTCGCGGATCGGGGGCTATCCCGACGTGATCGGCAACCTGCCGGCGACGCTGCTGCCCGAGGAGATCACGACGCCGGGCAAGGGACAGATCCGGGCGTTCTTCGTCTCCGCCGGCAACCCGGTGCTCTCGGTTCCGGACGGCACGGCGCTCGAACGGGCGCTCGGGGAGCTCGATCTGATGGTCTCGCTCGACTTCTACGTGAACGAGACCAATCGCCATGCGGACTACGTGCTGCCGGCCACGACTTTCCTCGAGCGTGAGGACGTGCCGGTCGCGTTCCTCGGCCTCTTCAGCACGCCGTTCATCCAGGTGACGGAGGCGGTCGTCCCACCGGCCGGAGAGGCGCGCCAGGAGTGGGAGGTGATCGAGGATCTGTCCAAGCGGATCGGCGTCGCGCCCTACTCGGCCGTGGGCCTGCGCCTGCTGGCCAAGCTCGGCGTGCGTCTGCGGCCATGGCAGGTGATCGACCTGGTGCTGCGTGCCGGGCCGGCCGGCGACCTCTTCGGGCTTCGCCGCAGCGGCCTGTCGCTGAAGAAGGTCGCACGCCACCCGCACGGCATCGTGCTCGACGACCAGCTCGCGACCGGCGTGCTCGATCGCAAGGTCCGCCACGATGGTGGCCGGGTGCGCCTCGACGATCCCGACGCGGCGAGCGAGATCGGTCGCCTGGGTTCCGCGAACGGCGCGGGAGCCGACTTCCCGCTCCGGTTGATCGGGATGCGCGAGCTCCGCTCTCACAACTCGTGGATGCACAACGCGCCGCTCCTGATGCGGGGCGGCCGCACACACGCGCTTCGGATGCATCCTGACGATGCCCGCAGAGCGGGGATCGGCGACGGGGACTTCGCCCGGATCTCATCGGCGGCAGGCGCGGTCGAGGCGCCGGTCGAGCTGACGGACGACATGACGTGCGGCACCGTCGCGCTTCCTCACGGCTGGGGTCACAAGGGCGGGTGGAAGCTCGCCAACGAGGCTGGTGGCGTGAACGTGAACCTGCTGGCGGCCTCGGACGTCGATGGCCTCGAGCGACTCGCCGGGATGGCCCACCTGAACGGCATCCCGGTGCGGGTAGAGCCCGCCCGGACCCGTCCCGGGCAGCGCGAGCCCGCCGCCGCCGAGGCGCTCGCCTAATACTCTCCAGCCGGTTGACGGCAGCACCTCCCCGCTACGAGGCCGTGCTATTCGACGCGCTCGGGACGCTCGTGCGCCTGGAGCCGCCGTGGCCGTTGCTGGCCGGGGCGCTTGCATCGCGCTATGGGGTCGAGATTTCGGAAGACGAGGCGCGGAGAGCGATGCGGGCCGAGATGACGTACTACCTCGAGCACCACAACGAAGGTCGCGACGCCGCGAGCCTCACCGAGCTGCGAGCACGCTGTGCCGAAGTCCTCGGCCGCGCGCTGCCGGAGGTTGCGCGCGAGTTGAGCACGGACGAGCTCACCGATGTGCTGCTGGAGTCGCTCCGCTTCATCCCGTTCGGGGACGCGGCCACATCGCTCGGCTCGCTGCGGATCCTGGGGGTCCGCACCGCAGTGGTTTCGAACTGGGACTGCTCGCTCCGCAACGTGCTCGGTGAACTGGGCCTCGCAGGCATGCTGGATGCCGTCGTGACATCGGCCGAGACCGGCGCCCGCAAGCCGGACCCACGTATCTTCGAAGCGGCGCTCGCGGCTGTTCAGTGCAAGCCGGAGCGGGCCATCTTCGTGGGTGATTCGCTCGATATCGATGTCGCGGGAGGGCAGGCAGCCGGCGTCCGCTCGGTACTGCTCGACCGTGCCGCAGCCGCCCCCGACCCGGGCGGCGTCGAGCGAATCTTCACGCTCGACAACCTGCCGCTTTTGATGAGCGGCTCCCCTATCGTCTGACGATCGCGATGGACGCCCTGAACGAGCCCGCGCCGGGTATCGGCATCGGCCCCGGCGAGCCGGAGGGTGACAGGTTCCCGATCGGGGCATCACGCGGCTTCCTCGGCATCGGCCTCGCCGCGCTCGCGACGATCCTCGCGACGCTCGTGATCGCGATCGCGTTCGCGGCCGCCGGCGTGGACAACATCGACAACAACCACGCCTTCCTGCTGCTGGCCACGCTCGCCCAGGACCTGTCGTTCGTGATCGTCGCGTATGTCCTGACGACCGAGGGGGGCTCGGTCGTGCCGGCCACCTTCGGGTTCAGGAAATTCGGGCCGTCGGCGATCAAGACGATGGCGATCGCGTTCGCCGCCTACTGGGCGCTCTCGCTGGTCTACAACGCGATCGTGGGACCACCGTGCGACAAGCTCCCGGACGACCTCGGGGTGAACGAGAGCGTGCTGCTCGCGATCGTGGCGGGTGTCTTCGTGATCGGGATCGCGCCGGTCGCGGAGGAGTTCTTCTTCCGCGGCTTCCTGTTTCAGTCGCTCCGCCAGAGCTGGGGGGTCTGGATCGCAGCGCCGGTGAGCGGGCTGATCTTCGGCGCCGTGCACTTCGAGCCGGACAAGCTTGTGCCGCTGGCTATTCTCGGGACGGCGCTCGCGGTCGTATTCCACCGGACCCGATCGCTCTGGCCGTGCATCCTGCTACACGCCCTGAACAACTCGATCGCGTTCATCGTCCTGCTGAGCGACGTGAACTGCTAGCCGGCGCCGTCCAAGCGCGCGCGCTCGTGAAGCGCTACGACGGGTTGACAGCGGTGAACGGCATCGACTTCCAGGTGGCCGAAGGCGATTGCTTCGGCTTCCTCGGCCCGAACGGCGCGGGGAAGACCAGCACGATGAAGATGATCTACGGGCTCGCCACGATCGACGGCGGCCAGCTGGACGTGCTGGGACACGACGTCGCGCACGATCGCCGGGCGGTCAAGGCGCGGATCGGTGTCGTGCCCCAGGAGGAAAACCTCGACCGCGCCTTCCCTGTCCGCGAGAACCTGCTCGTTCACGGCGACTACTTCGGGATCGAGCACGCTGCGCTCGAGCGGCGCACCGACGACCTTCTGCGGTTCGTCCAGCTCTACGAGCGTGCGTCCGACAGCGTGATGGCGCTCTCGGGCGGAATGCGGCGGCGGCTTCTGATCGCGCGCGCACTGGTGAACTCGCCCGACCTCGTCGTGCT
>JBKOZI010000013.1:0-7648 GCA_046725795.1 Actinomycetota bacterium | reverse complement strand
GCGTCGTGCACTGTGACGGTCGATCAGGATCTCGTCGACGTCTGCTCCGGTCCAGAGGCGGCCGACTCGCTTACCTACGGCGCCTTCGGCGAGGGCGGCACGCGTGAGTTCTTCACGCACGTCCGCTTCCACAAACACGACGACGACAAGATCACGATTCACCTGCTGGTCGAGCTCTATGCGCGCTCGCCGGAGGAGGCGACCGACGTGCTCGAGGAGGCAGCCCGCGGCCAGCTCGCGATCACTTCGCTGGCCGAGGAGTCGCGGCCGCCGGCGGTCGAGTCAGACGAAGCGCACTAACGCCGCTCGGCGGGCTCGGATCCGCGGCGGCGGCGGCCGAGGAACCCACGCCTGCGGGTCGTGGTCCGCGCGGCGGTGCTGTCATCCCGCTCGACCGGCTGCGGGCGCGCGGTCGTCGCCGCGGGTGCCGGCTCGGCTCTCGGCGCGACTGCCTCGTCCGTGACGGGCAAAGCCGCCAGAAAACCGAGTCCGTAGGCGGCGAACGTGGTGATCAACCCGCCGACGCCGTAGAAGAAGCCCAGCCATTCAACCACCCGGGTGCCGTTGTCGCCGATCGCGGCGCCAGTCGCCTGCACGCCGTCGTTCCACAGCATGCTCACGCTCGGACCGGCCACGAACCAGAGACCGCCAGCAAGCGCCAGCAGGCCGCCGAAGGAAGCGGTCGACCGCCTCGTGCTGAAGAGCATGATCAGCCCGCCGAGCGCAGCCGCGGCCCCCGGAAGGACCGAGAGCCAGAGCCGGTCCATGCTCCAGTCCCAGGTGCTCGTGGTGCCGATCTGATAGTCGAAGTAGGGCCCGACGAAGGGAATCAGCGCCCCCCAGACGCCGAGTAGCACGAGCAATAGCCCGGTAGCGGCTCCCCGCTTTCTCGGTATCCGTCGAAGCGTCGGGCGTCTCCTCATGGCACCGGTTGTGTACCCGGCGGCCGCGCACCAAAACGGCAAATTGTCAGGTATCTACCTGCCGAGACGCTCTTCGAGCTTGTCGAGCTCCGCGCGCAGCTGGGCGGGAAGCCTTGCGCCGAATCGCGCGAAGTGCTCATGCATCGCCGGCAATTCCTCCGCGAGCCCCTTGGGGTCAGCGCTCAGGAGCTCGACCATCTGCTCCTCGCCGATGTCGAGACCCTCGGTGTCGATCGAGCCGGGCGCCGGAACGAGCCCGGCAGGGGTCTCGACCGCGTCCGCCTTGCCCTCGCAGCGGCGAAAGATCCAGGCCAGCACGCGGCTGTTCTCCCCGAACCCGGGCCACAGGAAGCTGCCCGATTCATCCTTCCGGAACCAGTTCACGTGGAAGAGCCTCGGCAGGTTGTCGGCATCGCCGCGCTCGCCGATCCGCAACCAGTGGGCGAAGTAGTCGGCCATGTGGTAGCCGCAGAAGGGCAGCATCGCGAACGGATCGAACCGGAGCTTGCCGACTGCGCCGGCAGCCGCGGCGGTCGTCTCCGAGGACATGATCGAGCCGAGGAACACGCCGTGGCTCCAGTCGAACGCCTCGCGCACGAGCGGCACCACCGTCGAGCGGCGACCGCCGAACAGGATCGCGTCGATCGGGACGCCGGCTGGGTCCTCCCACTCGGGCGCGATCGAGGGACATTGCTCCGCCGGCGTCGTGAAGCGCGCATTCGGGTGGGCTGCCGGAGTCTCGGCGTCCGGTGTCCATTCGCCCCCACGCCAATCGATCAAATGCGCCGGCGGCTCGTCCGTCATCCCCTCCCACCAGATGTCACCGTCGTTGGTCCGCGCGCAGTTCGTAAAGATCGAGCAAGCCCGCACCGTCGCGATTGCGTTCGGATTCGTCTTCTTGCTCGTCCCGGGCGCCACGCCGAAGAAGCCCGCCTCAGGGTTGATCGCGTGAAGGCGGCCGTCCGGACCGAACTTCATCCATGCGATGTCGTCGCCGACAGTCTCGACCTTCCACCCGGCAAGCGTCGGAATCAGCATCGCGAGGTTGGTCTTGCCGCAGGCAGACGGGAACGCACCCGCGACGTACTTGATCTCTCCTTCCGGCGAGGTCAGCTTGAGGATCAGCATGTGCTCGGCCATCCAGCCCTCGTCGTGCGCCATCACCGACGCGATCCGCAGCGCGAAGCACTTCTTTCCGAGCAGTGCATTGCCGCCGTAGCCCGATCCGTAGGACCAGATCTCCCTGGTCTGGGGAAAGTGGACGATGTACTTGTTCTCGGCGTCGCACGGCCACCGTACGTCCTCGACACCCTCGGTCAGCGGGTATCCGACCGAATGCAGGCAGGGCACGAACTCGCCGTCCTCCCCCAGGACGTCGAGGGCGTCGTTGCCCATGCGAGTCATGATGCGCATGCTCGCGGCCACGTAGGCGGAGTCGGTGAGCTGCACGCCGATGTGCGCGATCGGCGACCCGAGGGGTCCCATCGAGAACGGGACGACATACATGGTGCGCCCCTCCATGGAGCCGTCGAACAGCTCCCGGAGCGCCTCCTTCATCTCGCTCGGCTCACGCCAGTTGTTGGTCGGGCCGGCGTCCGACTCCTTCTCGGAGCAGATGAAGGTCCGGTCCTCGACCCGCGCGACGTCACCGGGGTCCGATCGGGCGAGATACGAGCTGGGCCGCTTCGCCTCAGAGAGCTTCTCGAAGGTGCCGGCCTCGACGAGCGCGCGGCAGAGCTGGTCGTACTCCTCGGCGGAGCCGTCGCACCAGTGGATCGAGCTCGGCCGCGTGAGCGCCGCCACCTCCTCGACCCAGGCGCGCAGTCGCTCGTGCTTGGTCGGCGCCTCTGGGCGCTCCGTGGCTGTGGTCTCGTTCAAAGGTGACTCAACTCCTCGAATTACTAAGCGGCTTCGCCGCTCGCATGTCAGAGGGTCGGCCTACGGCCGCCCCTCGTTCTACGTAAACAAGGCGGCTTCTTGCCATTCTCTTAACAATTCACGGATTCTGCCCGATTCCGGTCGCCGAAGGCGGCCGACTACGAGTCGGCGCCCTGCGGGCGACGGGGTACGAGCACCGCACGCTTGAAGGTCGCAACCAGCTCGTTGCGCTGGTTGAAGACGTCCGTCCTGACCCTCACAACCCCGCGATCCTGTTTGGACTCGGAGGGCCGCACCTCGAGCACCTCGGACTGGGCGTACAGGGTG
Source organism: Actinomycetota bacterium (assembly GCA_046725795.1). Classification (GTDB taxonomy): domain Bacteria; phylum Actinomycetota; class Thermoleophilia; order Solirubrobacterales; family JBBDJG01; genus JBBQKG01. The sequence goes on along the minus strand of JBKOZI010000013.1, from coordinate 4,520 downwards.
TCGCCGTGGAAAACTGGCGCCGGGTGCTTGAGCTCCTCGGTCGCGAGGTTCGCGATTGCTTTCCCGGATATGTCCCCGACCGACATCCCGAGGGCAAGGGAATAGACGAGCGTGCCCACCACGACGTTCCTGCCCTGCTGCGATTGGCGCGCGTACTCGTCGTTGATGTGCAGCGGGTGGTGATTCATCGTGAGGAGGCAGAAGAGGTGGTCATCCGCCTCGGTCACGGTCTTCGCAGGCCAGTGCTTGTAGGTCGCCCCCTCCTCGAAGTCCTCCAGGTAGCGCCCGTAGGGACGAGCCCCGCTCGCTTCGCGCGAGGCCTGATCGAAGGTCGTCCCCTCCTTGTCAGTTTCCGCCAAGGTACTCATAGCCTCCGTTTCTTGACCTTCTCGCGCGCCTCGTGGCGCTCAATGACTCTACCTACCAGCTTGATGATCTCGTCCTGCCCGGCCGCGCGGACGTAGCCGTTCTCGTAGGCGTCCCGCCAGTGCTGAAGCCGTCCGTCACGCGCCAGCTCGTTGAAGTGGGACCGCGGCGCCAGCACCGTAACCTTCGCATCGGCGGCAGGGTCGCGCTTCACGTTGATCTGCGGAAACTCGACTCGCCAGGTCTGCGAATCCCGGCGAGCGCGCAGGTCCAGCCGCACGACGAGCTTCAGCTGTTTGAGCGCCGGAACTTCCTCGAGGAAGCGCCTGGCGCCCAGTTCGATCAGTTCTTTGGTGCCCTCCGCCACCGGCTCGAAGCGTATCCAAGCCGGTCGAGCAGCCACGGCGCCGGTCTCGTTAAAGGTGCCGGCAAGAACCGTGTCGATCGATCGCCTAGATCTTGTGGCGCTCCAGCAGCTTCTTGCCGATCACCATGCGCTGGATCTCGCTGGTGCCCTCGCCGATCAGCAGCAGCGGCGCGTCGCGGTACAGGCGCTCGATCTCGTACTCCTTCGAATATCCGTAGCCGCCGTGGATGCGGAACGAGTCCTCGACCACTTCCTTGCCGGCCTCCGACGCGTAAAGCTTCGCCATGCCCGCCTCGACGTCCGAGCGCTGTCCCGCGTCCTTCATGCGGGCCGCCTTGAACGTCAATAGACGAGCCGCCTCCACTTTCGTCGCCATGTCGGCGAGCTTGAACTGAATCGCCTGGTGTTGGGCGATCGGCTTGCCGAACGTCTTGCGCTCCTGTGAGTACCGGAGCGCAAGCTCGAGCGCACGTTGCGCGATGCCGACCCCGCGGGCGGCGACGTTCACGCGGCCGACCTCGAGCGCGTCCATCATCTGGCGGAATCCCTGCCCGAGCCCAGCCTCCTCACCGCCGAGGATCCGGTCCGGCGGGCAGCGGTAGCCGTCATAGATGAGCTCGGTGGACTCCACGCCCTTGTAGCCCATCTTCTTGATCTTGGGCGGGATCGTGAGGCCGGCGTACTTGCCGGTGTTCTCCCCCACCCCCGGCTCCTTCTCGGTGATGAAGCAGGTCATGCCCTTGTAGGGCGGGTCGGCCTTCGGGTCGTTCTTCATCAGCACGAACACGACCCCCGAGAGCAGGCCGTTCGTGACCCACATCTTCTGACCGTTGAGCACCCAGTCGTCGCCCTTCTTGGTGGCGACGGCCTTGATGCCCTGAACGTCAGAACCCACTTCTGGCTCTGACAGCGAGAACGCGGCCCGCAACTCGCCGGTCGCCATCTTGGGCAGGAAGCGTTCCTTTTGCTCGTCGGTCCCGAACTTCATCAAAAGGTAGGAGCCGATGAAGTGGGTGTTGACGACGCCCGAGATCGAGATCCAGCCGCGCGACAGCTCCTCGACGATCATCGCGTACGTCGTGAGGTCGAGCCCCATCCCGCCGTACTCCTCCGGGATCGTGACGCCGAACAGCCCGAGCTCCTTCATCTGCTCCACGATCGGCTCGGGGAAGGAGTCCTCGTGGTCGTAATGCTCCGCCTGGGGAATGATCTGCTCGTCGACGAACTGCCGCACCATCTCAGTGATCGCGCGCTGCTCGTCGGTCTTCTCGAGAAGCTCTGTCGCTACGGCCATCGCTTGACTCCCTAATCGGATTCGGTCGCAAAGGATATCTTTCGCCCATGCGCAACCCGCGCGACTTCCTCCAGCCGCTCGCCGTCGGCGCGCCCGATCCTCCGCGGGAGATTCCGTTCCTGCCCTCCCGGATGATCCACTTCTTCGACGCCTCGAACGAGAAGATGGCCGCGAAGGTTCCGGACATGGCCAGGGACGCCGACATCCTGCTGGGCAACCTGGAAGACGCGATCCCGGTCGACCGCAAGGAAGCCGCCCGCGAGGGTCTCGTGCGCGTCGCCAGGGAGGTCGACTTCGGCGACACCCAGCTCTGGACCCGCGTGAACGCCCTCGACAGCCCCTGGGTGCTCGACGACCTCACGCAGCTGGTCACCGAGATCGGCGACAAGCTCGACGTGATCATGATCCCGAAGGTCGAGGGAGCCTGGGACATCCACTACGTGGACCGTCTTCTCGCCCAGCTCGAGGCGAAGGCGGGACTCCAGAAACCGCTGCTCGTGCATGCGATTCTGGAGACTTCGCTCGGCGTCGTGAACCTCGAGGAGATCGCCACCGCAAGCCCCCGCATGCAGGGCATGAGCTTCGGACCTGCTGACCTCGCCGCCTCGCGCCGTATGAAGACGACGCGCGTCGGCGGCGGCCACCCCGGCTACCGCGTGATCGAAGACCCTGATCCCGAGGACCCCGATAAGCCGCGCGCGACAGCGCAGCAGGACCCGTGGCACTACTCGATCGCACGCATGGTCGACGCCTGCACTTCGGCGGGGATCCTCCCCTTCTACGGCCCCTACGGCGACATCAAGGACGTGGAGGGCTGCGAGACGCAATTCCGGGCGGCGTTCCTGCTCGGCTGCGTGGGCGCATGGTCGCTCCATCCGGTCCAGATCGAGATCGCGAAGAAGGTGTTCTCACCCCCGCCCGACGAGGTGAAGTTCGCGAAGAAGGTGCTCGAGGCGATCCCTGACGGTCGCGGCGTGCACATGATCGACGGCAAGATGCAGGACGACGCAACCTGGAAGCAGTGCAAGGTGATGGTGTCCCTTGCCGAGATGCTCGCCAAGAAGGATCCCGAGCTCGCCCAGGCCTACGAGCTGAACTGAGACCACTCCGCCTGACACTGCTCGCGCTCGCCGCGACTTCGCTCCTCGCGCCGTCGGCGGAGGCGCGCCCGTGGAGCGTTCGCACGCTCTCCACGCCGTGGCCCGCGGCCAGCCACGGGGTCGACGTGCTTCCGAGCGGCCGGACGGCTGTGGCGCTGGAGCGGGTTCGCCGGCCGCGGAGCCTGCTGCAGCTTCGCATCGGGCCGAGCCTTCGGACGCTCGACACGACTGGTGCCCTGGACCTCGAGCTCGGTCATGACGCCCAAGGGCGGATCGTGGTCGCCTGGCTTCGCCGCCTCGAGGGTGGATCGATCCAGGCCTTCGGATGGACTCCGAGCGGCGGTCGGCAGCAGATCAGCAGCGGAACGGCCGACGTCCGGAGCGTCTCGCTCGGAGTCTCCCGTACCGGCCGTGCAGCCCTCGCCTATTCGTCTTCCCAGGGAATCTTCGTGGCACGCCGCGCTCCGGGCAGCGGTTTCAGCCCCCACGAGAGAGTCGCCGCCGGGGGCTCGCCGGACGTCGCTGTCTCGAACCGCGGCCGGGTCGTCGTCGCTTGGGCCGAGGGCGCCAGCGTGGTCGCCCGAGCCGCTAACGGCGCCGCCCCCTTCGGCACACCGTATGCAGTGCCGCTTCGGGCTTCCGGGGCCGGCAACGTCATCGCACTCGAGACGCCGAAGGTGGTGATGACACGCAACGGCCGAGCGGTCGCGGTCGTCTCGTCGGGCGAGGCGCGCGGGTCCGCCGGCGGAGCAGTCGTCGACCGGCGTGTCGAAGCCTTCGAGTGGAAGGCGTCTGCGCCGCGGCCGTCGGGCGCCGCCACGCTCTCGCGGCAGGCACAAGCCGGCGCGGCGGACGTTGTCGCACATGGGGACGCGGCCGTGATCGCGTGGACGCAACGTCCCAAAGGCTCGCCGCGGGCCTTATGGACCACCCGCTGGACGAAAGGCGGGATCCAGCGGCCGAACGTCTACGACACCCGTGACCTGGGTCTGCCGGTGCTCCTCACCAGTGCGCCGCACGGCGCGGTGGACGCCTTCTACCGGGCCGGGGGGCCGCGCTGGTTCACGGTGCGCCTGAATGCGGCCGGCATCTACCGCGGCACTTCAACGGTGACGCCGCCGGGCGAGCAGGTGGTGTCGATCGACGTGGCCGCTCAGGGTGCTCATACCGCCGCGGTCTGGACCATTGGCAAACGCAGCACACGCGTACAGATCGCGCGACCGGCAACTAGCCCGAACTAACCCCCAGCTCTTCCTCGCCTGGGAGATCGAGCAACGGCTGGAACTTCGCCCCTCAGCGCGTGGTTCTCCCGAAACAACACCTGCGACGGATTGTCAGGGGGACTGATCCGCGAGTGCCTCGATTGAGCACCGTATGGGTATCGAAACAGCAC
>JBKOZI010000012.1:0-18197 GCA_046725795.1 Actinomycetota bacterium | reverse complement strand
CCGGCGTACTGGCCCTGATTCCAGATCGACACCCTCATCTGGAAGAAGCCGACGGCATCCGCGTCGCCGAAGGACCTGTTCGTGAGCCCTGACTCCACCAGCGCGCCCATCACCGGCAGCTCTCCCGGCAGTCCGGCGCGGCTCGCGCCCGAGGCCATCCAGGCGGCCAGGTCGGCTTTCGCCGCCGAGTCGCCGGGGTAGCCACAAGCAGCCGTGTCGGCCGTTGCGAGCCCCGGCCCCAGCGCACATCCAGCCAGGACGAGCCCGATGAGCGCGGCTGCTCTTCGCGGCATAGGGGTGAGAGCGTATCCCTAGATGGCTGATTCCACGACCCGAGCACGCGCCGGATACGCGGCATACCTGCGCTGGATCATCGTCCTCGGGCTCGTCCATGCCCACCGGCATGGCCTTCGCCCTGCGTCCTCGCCCAGCTTGGTCTGCCGCGTCCCGGACGCGCGTCCGGCCGCGGAATCAACCATCTAGGCGGGCGCTGCTTCGCGGGCCCGGCGGGCAGCCTTCGCGCGCGCAGTCTTGTCGAGGGAAACCTTGCGCAACCGCACCGCCGCGGGCGTCACCTCCACGCATTCGTCCTCTCGCAGGAACTCGAGCGCCTGGTCGAGGGACAGCATGCGATGGGGAACGAGCCTGACCAGCACGTCGGCGGTCGAGGATCGTATGTTCGTGAGGTGCTTCTCCTTGGTGGGATTCACGTCCAGATCGTCCGCACGTGAGTTCTCGCCCACGATCATTCCCTCGTATACCTCCTCGCCCGGGCCGACGAAGAGGGTGCCGCGCTCCTGAAGGTTCATCAACGCGAACTGCGCTGCGACGCCCCGGCGGTCCGAGACGAGGGCGCCGGCCGGCCGGGTGCGCAGATCGCCCGCCCACGGCTCCCAACGGTCGAATACGTGGTGGAGGAGGCCGGTACCCCGTGTCTCGGTGAGGAACTCGGTGCGAAAGCCGATCAGTCCGCGCGCCGGCACGAGGTACTCCATGCGCACCCAGCCCGTGCCGTGGTTGACCATCTGCTCGAGCCGGCCCTTGCGCATCGCGAGCAGCTGCGTGATCACTCCCACGTAGTCTTCGGGGACGTCGATTGCGAGGCGCTCGACCGGCTCGTGCAGCCTGCCGTCCACCTCGCGCGTCAGCACCTGCGGTTGCCCGACGGTGAGCTCGAAGCCCTCACGGCGCATCAGCTCCACGAGGATTGCGAGCTGGAGCTCACCACGTCCCTGGACTTCCCAGGCGTCGGGCCGATCGGTGTCGCGCACGCGTAGGGAGACGTTCCCCACGAGCTCTTGCTCGAGCCGCGCCTGAACCTGACGAGCGGTCAGCCGGGTTCCATGCCGACCGGCAAGCGGCGAGGTGTTGATGCCGATCGTGACGCTCAGGGAGGGCTCGTCGACCGTGATGACAGGCAGCGGTCGCGGATCCTCCGGATCGGCGAGTGTCTCTCCGATCGTGATGTCGGCAAGACCGGCCACGGCGATGATCTCCCCAGGGCCGGCTTCGTCGGCATCGACACGGTCGAGCGCATCGGTGACGTAGAGCTCGCTTACCTGCGCGCCCTGAACCGTGCCGTCGGCCCTGCACCAGGCGACCTGCTGGCCGCGTCTGATGCTGCCGTGATGGACGCGGCAGATCGCCAGTCGTCCGACATATGGCGACGCGTCCAGATTTGTGACGTGCGCCTGGAGCGGGTGCTGAGGGTCATGGGTGGGAGCCGGGATGCGCTCGACGAGGAGGTCCAGAAGAGGGGCGAGCGACTCGCCCTCCTCTCCCTCCGTGAGCGAGGCCAGGCCAGCCTTTGCGTTGCAGTAGACGATCGGGAACTCGATCTGCTCCTCGTCCGCGTCGAGATCGAGGAAGAGCTCGAGCACCTCGTCCACCACCTCGCCGATGCGCGCGTCCGGCCGGTCCACCTTGTTCACAACGAGGATCACAGGAAGGCGCGCCTCGAGCGCCTTGCGCAGCACGAAGCGCGTCTGGGGTAGTGGGCCTTCGCTTGCGTCCACCAGCAGCAGCACGCCGTCGACCATCGTGAGCCCGCGCTCGACCTCGCCGCCGAAGTCGGCGTGACCGGGTGTGTCGATGATGTTGATCTTCACGCCCCGGTGAAGCACCGCCGTGTTCTTCGCCAGGATCGTGATGCCCTTTTCGCGCTCGAGGTCCATCGAGTCGAGCACGCGTTCGGCCACGTCCTGGTTCGCGCGGAAGGCGCCCGACTGCCAGAGCATGGCGTCGACAAGCGTCGTCTTGCCGTGGTCCACGTGCGCGACGATTGCGACGTTGCGTATGTCATCGCGGGTAAGGGTCATCACCCCAGGCTAGCCGCGCCGGCGCCCGCGACCCGCGCGCTCAGAAGTCGCGGCGGCCGGCGAGATGCTCGGCTGCTTGCGGGCGAGTGAGCTCGTAGATCGCGAGCCGGTGGCCGGACGGCGTCCGGAACGCGCATACGGGCCCGTGCGGGATCCCGAAGCGGGGCTCGGGCTCCCATCCTCGTGCTTCCAGGTCCTTCATCGCGCGGTCGAGGTCGTCGACGCGGTAGACGAGGATCGGCCGCTCGCCCGCCAGATGTCCGGCGAACAGGAGCGCCGGGGGATCGTCGCTGAGCGTCACCATTGCCACGCGTGTGCCGAAGGCCTCGATCGCGAAGACGAGGCCGGCGCCGAGCACGCTCGTGAAGTACTCCACGTCGTCCGCCACGTCCGTGCTCGGCATGTAGACAAAGTCGAGTCCCTGGAACGGAGAGTGCCCGCCGTCACGCATGATGACCAGATCTGATTGATAGCTTGATCTCGTGACGTCGAGCCATGCGGTGGATGCGCGACCCTCGGACCGACCGGATGCGGCTGAGTTCGTGAAGCGATTCGAGCAGGCCTGGGCACGCTCGAGTGCCGATGCGATCGTGGAGCTCCTCACCGATGACGTCGTCCTGCGGCAACCGAGCTTGCCGGACACGGTCGGGAAGGCCGCCGCTCATGAAGCCTTCACCCGAGTGTTCCAGGCCTTCCCGGGCCTCACGGCGACGGTGCACAGATGGGCGGCTGACGGCGACGTGGTGTTCATCGAGTTCACGCTCAGCGGCAAGTTTGGCGGGCGGAAGCTGAGCTGGCCGGCCGTCGATCGCTTTTTTCTGCGAGATGGGCTCATCGCGGAACGCGTGAACTATGCCGACGGCGGCAAGCTCTTCGTCGAGATCCTCAAGCGGCCGCGCGGATGGCGCCGTCTGCTCGCGTCCGGCCTGCGGCCGAGGCTTTCATGAGCACCGTCGCACCGCCACCTTCGGCCTCGATGCCGCCCGGCCCACGGCTCCCGCGCGCCGTCCAGACCCTCGGGTTCGTGTTCTTCCCGGTCCCGTTCATCGAAACGTGCCGGCGCCGCTACGGCGACATCGTGACGATGGGGACCCTGTTTGATCCACGGTTCGTCATGGTGTTCGATCCCGACAGCGTCAAGCAGCTCTTCCGGGGGTCGCCGGAGCAGCTTCGCGCAGGCGAGGCAAACGCCCCGCTCGGCCCGGTGGTCGGCGAGCGGTCGGTCCTGTTGCTCGACGGCGCCGAGCATCTCCGTCACCGCCGGCTGATGCTTCCGTCCTTCCACGGCGAGCGTATGCGCGCCTACGAGGCGGTCATGCGTGAGGCTGCTGACCGGGCGATCGACGCCTGGCCGGTCGGCGCGCGGTTTCAGCTTCACCCGTGGATGCAGTCGGTGACCCTCGACGTGATCATGCGGGCGGTCTTCGGCGTCGACGAGGGCCCGCGGCAGGAGGAGCTCAAGCGGCGCGTGCGGGCGATGCTGGACCCGGTCGGGACGCGCCTGGGGATCTTGATGATGGTGCTGTCCGGCGGGCGTGCCGGCACTTCGCGCTTCCAGGAGTTCCAGGAACGCCGCCGGCTCGTGGACGAATTGATCTACGAGGAGATCGACCGCCGCCGAACGCAGTCCGATCTCGAGAGTCGCGAGGACGTCTTCTCGATGCTGCTCCTGGCCCGCGACGAAGACGGGCAGGCGATGACGGATCACGAGCTTCGTGACGAGCTCGTCACGTTGCTGGTCGCCGGACACGAGACGACTTCCACCGGCCTTGCCTGGGCGTTCGAGCTGCTCCTGCGCAACCCGCGCGTGCTGGAGCGGCTTCGCACGAGCCTCGCCGAGGGCGACGACGGCTATCTGGATGCTGTCGTAAAGGAAACCCTGCGCGTCCGCACGGTGGTGCCGGGCGTGGGTCGCGTCGTGCGAGGCGAGCCGTTCGAGCTCGGTGGATACGTGATTCCGCCCGGAACCGAGATCAACCCGTCGATCACGGCAATCCACAGACGTGGGGACTGCTATGCGGAGCCGGGAGAGTTCCGGCCCGAGCGCTTCATGGGACCGGAGGCGCCCGACACCTACACCTGGCTGCCCTTCGGTGGTTCGACGCGTCGCTGCCTCGGAGCGAGCTTCGCCACCTTCGAGATGCAGGTGGTGATCCGCCGCGTGCTCGAGCGCACGCAGCTCGAGGCGGTCGGCCGGCGTCCCGAGAAGCGCCTGCGGAAGGGCGTCACGGTCGTCCCGAAGCGGGGCGTGCGCGTCTTGCAGCGAACCGCGCCGCGGCCGGCTCAGGTTGCGGCCGGTGGTCAAGGCGGTCTTCGTATGCCTGAGGGCCAGCCCGTCGCATAGGCGCGAAACCCGCTGAAGCGGGTATCACGGGTGCAAGGCGGAGACCCGCCAGGAGCGGAACGCGCGGGCGCGGCGGCTGAACATCTCCGGGCGCTCGAAGATGGGCAAGGACGAGCTCCGGCGCGCGATCGCGCGGGCAAGCTGATCCGGGCTCCCGGCGCTCGACGTTAGTTAGGCATCTAACTACTCGTGGGTTAGGCATCTAACTACTCGTGGCGCGTGCCTGCGGGCCCGCGTCCGGGTAAGGTGGGCGCGCAACGGATCGCTAGCTACAGGAGGCGCCATGAGAGTCAAGACGACCCTCGTCGTCGCGGTCCTGGCAGGGCTCACGATGATGCTGCTGTCAGGCCCAGCCGCGGCCGACGTCATCAAGGTCTCCCCGGGCGAGTCCATCCAGGCGGCCATCGACCAGGCCGCTCCGGGGGACACCATCAAGCTCGCTCCGGGGACCTATCAGGAGAACGTCCAGATCAAGACGGCCGGCATCACCCTCAAAGGGGCGGGTGAGGATGAGACCGTGATCGAGCCGGGCACGACTCCGGCCCCGGTGGCCCCGGTCTGCGAGGGCACCGGCATCTGCGTTTCGGACGCAACCGACCCGACCGCCCCGCCCTCTCTCGAGGACGTGCGGATCAAGGACATGAATGTGAGGGGCTTCCCCTTCAGCGGAGTTTTCTTCTTCGCCACGATCAACCACCGCATCAACGACGTCCTGGCCGAGGACAGCGGGTACGGGATCGCCGGCTTCAACACGACCGGCGGCCGGTACTGGGACAACACGACGCCGCGCAACCACGAGGCCGGCATCTACGTCGGCGAGTCGGAAAACGCGGACGCGGTCGTGCGCGACAACGTGTCGAACGGCAATGTCGGCTTCGGCATCTTCGTACGCGACGCCTCGAGTGGCGTGATCGAGGACAACGAGACGCTCGACAACTGCCTCGGGATCCTGTTCCTCGACACGCCCGGGCCGTTCGACGTGGCCAATTGGGTCGCGCGAGAGAACGAGGCGAATCACAACACCGGCGTTTGTCCGGCCGAAGAGGGGGAAACCGGACCGTCGGTGGGAGGCGTCGGCATCGCGATCGCCGGCGCACACGCAGTCACGCTCGTGGGCAACGAGGTCAACGACAATGTGCCCAGCGGACCAGTCGACGTCTCCGGCGGAATCGTGGTCGTGTCGTTCCCGCCCGCGGTCGCGACAGACAACGTGATCAAGTTCAACAGGGCGTTCGGGAACTCGCCGGTCGACCTGCTCTGGGACCAGGAGGGCAACAACACATTCACGGGCAACAGGTGCGGGACGTCGGATCCCGACGGTCTCTGCGAGAAGCGTGGACGCGGCAACGGCCATCACGGCGCCGATGACGACGATGACGACCGTGGCCACCACGGCGACGGCCATCACAAAGAGCACGGCAAGCACCACGGCAAGCAGGGCGGGAAGCACCACGGCAAGCACGGCGGGAAGCACCGCGGGAAGCACCACCGGCACGACGACTGAACACGTCTCCCACGTGGAGTTGAGAGGGCGGCCGCCGGCCGCCCTCTCTCTGCGCTGGCATAGTCTCCATCCGTGCTGGTAAAGCTCTACTCCCTGACGGTCTCGCACCCGTCCGTCGCCGCGCATCTGATGCTCGAACGCAAGCGCATCGACCATCGCGTCCTGAACATCCAACCGGGCCTTCATCCACTCGTCGTGCGGCTGGCCGGGTTCAACGGCTCCACGGTTCCGGCCCTCCTGGTGGACAGCCGCCGCGTCCAGGGCTCGCTCGCGATCTCGCGTGTGCTCGACGAGCTCCAGCCGGTGCCGGCGCTATTCCCTTCGGAGCCTGAGCGTCGTCGAGCAGTGGAGGAGGCGGAGGCCTGGGGCGAGCGAGAGCTTCAACCGGTGCCGCGGCGGATCTACCGCTGGGGGCTCGTGCACGAGCGGGAGCTGCGGCGCCGGCTGGTGGAGGCCGCCGGCATGCCCGCGCCGGGGCTCACCTCGGTGCTCAACGGGCCGCTCGCGCGCGTCTTCGCACGGATGATCGGCGCCGACGACGATGCCGTCAGGCGAGACCTGCGCGAGTTGCCCGGCAAACTGGATCGCGTCGACGCGCTGATCGCGGCCGGCGTGATCGGCACCGACGCGCCGAACGCGGCCGACTTCCAGATCGCCACGACCGTGCGCGTGATGCTCTCCTTCCACGACCTGCGGCCCGCGATCGAGGCGAGGCCGGCGGCCCAATTGGCGCTCCGGCTGGTTCCGCACTGGCCCGACGAGGTGCCCGCCTTCCTGCCGCGGGAGATGCTGTCTCTCAGAGACCGTGGTGCGGCCACTCGGGCGGCTCCCCGCGCTTGAACGCGCCCGCGCCGATCGTGTGCGAGTCCCGGCGCATGAACATCGACATCGTCAGCTCGGCCTCGATTCTCAGGCGCTCCTCGTACGTCCGCCCGACTCCGCGTATGACGCTCTCCTTGTCGGATCGGATCGCGCCCTGGGGAAGTGCGGCGATCTCGTGCGCGAGCTCCTGTGCGCGCTCGAGGGCCTTGCCCTTGGGCACGACCTCGTTCACCAGCCCGATCCGCTCCGCCTCCCGAACGCCGATCCGCCGCCCGGTGATGATCAGCTCCATCGCACGCGCGAATCCGACCACGAGCGGCAGCCGGACGGTCATGCCGTCGCCGCCGACGATGTTCCAGCGTCGTTCGAGTGCCCCGAACTCCGCGTTGTCGGCCGCGATCCGGATGTCCGCGAGGAGCGCTGTTTCCAGACCCGCCGCGAACGCGTAGCCGTTCACCGCGGCGATCACCGGCTTGAAGACGTCCACCCGGCGCGTGTAGCCGCACTCGCCCGGGGAGTTGAGCACGCTCACCCGGAAGGCGTCCCAGTCCCCGAGTTCGGACAGTTCGGAAGCATCCTGGAGGTCCCAGCCGGCCGAGAAGGTGGTTTCGCCTGCCCCGGTGATCACCAGCACGAAAGCACCGTCGTCATCGCGAAAGCGCTGCCACGCATGATGCAGCTCGCCATTCATCTTGCGACTGATCGCGTTGTGCTGCTCGGGCCGGTTGTAGGTGAGCGTCACGACGTGCCGGTCCTGCTCGTAGATCAACGTCTCGTAGTCCATGTGGCTCCTTGTATGCGCGTGTCGAGACCGCCTGTATAGCTGGTCCGCGCCGCCGGCTTGGGAGTGAGCTTTCGGTGGGAAGGACACTGCTACCGCGTCCGCCCCGTTGACATATGCTGCCCGGCCGTGGACGCGGGGACGAGCGGTATGCCATCCAACGGTCGCCTTCGCGCGTCGGGCGGAAGCGTGCTCGCCCTGGCTATCGTGGTCGTCCTCGCGGTCGGCTGCGGCGGCGACAGTGGCCCGAAGGTCGATCACACGATCACGGTGGGACAGGACCCATCGGACGTCGTCGCGGCCTACGGAGCGGTCTGGACGGTGAACGACGACGCTGTCGCGAAGGTCGACCCGGAGACGAACGCGCTCGGGCTCAAGAGGTTCATAGGCGCCGATGCGGGAGCGAACGGCATCGCCGCCGGTGGAAACGCGCTGTGGGTCTCGAACGCGATTGCCGGCAACGTCACCATGATCGACCCCACTTCGAACAAGCCGGTCGCCTTCATCCCGGTCAACGTTCGCCCGACGGCCGTTGCCTACGGCGAAGGCAGTGTCTGGGTGAGCCAGCAAGGCACGAACACAGTCCAGCGGATCGACCCGGTGAAGCGGCGGGCAATCAAGCCGGCGATTCACGTTCAGCTGGGACCGGCCGGCCTGGCCGTGGGGGCGGGGGCGGTGTGGGTACCAAACCAGTTCAGCTACACGGTCTCGCGCATCGATCCCAAGACGACCAAAGTCGTCGCGACGATCAAGGTCGGAGTTCAGCCGGCCGACATCGCGGTCGGTGAGGACGGGGTTTGGGTCGCCAACTCGAACGGCAACTCGGTCACACGTATCGATCCGCGGACCAACAAGGTGGTCGCGACGATCAAGCTCAAGGGTTCCAATCCCCTGGGCATCGCAGCCGGAGAGGGCGCCGTCTGGGTCTCCGAGCAGGACAGCCATACGCTCGCCAGGATCGACACGAAGGACAACAAGCAAACCGACGAGCTCGGTTTGGCCGGCCCTGTGGCGGACGTCACGACCGGATTCGGTTCGGTGTGGGCGGTCCTGACCGACGGGCACGAGCTAGTGCGCCTCGAGCCCTAGGCCGGGGGTCCCGGAAACCCGCTACCGCGTGGGTGGCTTGGTGACCCTGTGCCTGAGTGCGACGAGCTCTCGCGATGCTGACTCGAGCGCCTTGCTCGCGCGCCTGAAGCTCTCCGCGAGCTCGGTCGCCTGATCACGCGATCGACCGGCTTCACCGTGGGCTCGCGAGACCAAGCCCCCGAGCATGTCTGGGATCTCGGCGCCTTCGCGGCGCCGGCTCTCCTTCCTCATCGTGCGGACAGTATGCCCCGTTATGGGACGCGGTGAATCTCGAAGAAGTTCGTCCCGAGTCCCTGCCCCACAAGCCCGGCCGTGATGCCGATCAGGTCACCCGATTGTGCGAGCCCCTCCTGCTTCACACGCTCGGCGCAGTCCTCGAGCAGGTCGTCGAGCGAAACCCCCTCTTCGTTGTTCGCCGGGCGAACGCCGAACAGCAGGTTCAGGCGGCGTGTCGTCTCGGGCCGAGGGGAGAGCGCGAGCACGGGGATGCGCGGTCGGTTCGCCGAAACCAGCCGCGCGGTCCGTCCCGACCGCGTCGGCACGACAAGCGCGGCGAGCCCGAGCTGGTACGCGGCGCCGACCGCGCTGTACGAGACGGTGTCGGCGACGTCCCCCACATCGCGTCGCGTGCGTTTCGCGTGCCACTCGCCGTACGGCAACTCGCGCTCGGTCTCCTCGGCGATCCGCGCCATGATCTGCACCGCCTTCACCGGATGCTGGCCGACCGCCGTTTCCTCGGAGAGCATCAGCGCGTCGGTGCCGTCGTAGATCGCATTTGCGACGTCGGTCGCCTCCGCCCGGGTGGGGCGGGTCGAGCGCACCATCGAGGCAAGCATCTGCGTGGCCGTGATGGAAGGCTTTGCATGACGGCCGGCCAGCCTGAGAAGCCGCTTCTGGATGTTCGGGATGGTCTCGATCGGCAGCTCGATCCCGAGATCGCCACGAGCGACCATGATGCCGCCGGTCGCGGCCTGGACGATGTCTTCCGCAGCCGCCACCGCCTCGCGCTTCTCGATCTTTGCGATCACGGGGATGTCGGCTCCGCGCTCATCGAGGCGCGTGCAGACGTCCTCGAGGTCGGCCGGGCTTCGCACGAAAGACACCGCGATCAGGTCGACGCCCTGCTCGCAGCAGAAGTCGATCCAGTCGAAATCCGCCTGTCCGATCGACGAAGGGACTGCCTCCGCGCCCGGCAGGTTCAACCCCTGGTGCGACGTGACGGTGCCGCCCGTCTCGACCTTCGTCAGCACCTCGTGGCCGTCGCACTCGCGCACGCGCAGCCTGATCGACCCGTCGGCGAGGTAGATCACGTCGTTCGGGCCGACCGCCTGTGGGAGGCCGGACCAGGCGACCGGGAGCGCATCACGGCGGCCCGCTGTGCCCGCGGTCGTGAGCACGAGCGACTGGCCGTTTCGCAGCTGCAGAACGTCGCCCTCGATGTCGCCGAGCCGGAGCTTGGGGCCGGGGAGGTCCCCGAGCAGGCCCACCTCTCGCCCTGCGCGCTCGGCCGCCTTCCGTGCGATGTCGATCAGCTCGGCATGCGAGTCGCGCGTACCGTGTGAGAAGTTCAGTCTCAGCACGTCGGCGCCGACGTTGATCACGCCGGCGAGGATCTCGGGATTGCGAGTCGCCGGACCGAGCGTCGCGACTATCTTGGTTCGGCGGAGCATGCTCTCAGCCATCGTCGTCATCTTCTTCTAGCCCAAGTCCGCTGAGAAACTCATCG
This sequence comes from Actinomycetota bacterium, assembly GCA_046725795.1. Lineage (GTDB taxonomy): Bacteria > Actinomycetota > Thermoleophilia > Solirubrobacterales > JBBDJG01 > JBBQKG01. Next base: position 7,613 of record JBKOZI010000012.1, on the reverse strand, counting down.
GCTTCGCTCCAGCGGCCCTCGGGCACGCGCAGCGCGATGTCGCCGCGCGCAAATCGGTCGAGCGGCCAGTCAGAGGTGATCACCGCCTCGATGCCGGCTTCCTCCAGGTGCCGGTGCCATGCGCGCGCGGTGGTGAGGTCCTCGAAGTCGTGCACCACCTCCCAGTCGTCGAAGCGCGGGTCGCCCACGTGGAGCGCTGATCGCGTGTCCGTGGTGCGCGTCCGTCGCCACGGCACTCTCACGGTGCGCGACGCATCGAATTCCGGCCGGTGGCCGCTGTGCGAAGGATCTGGCCCGCGTGCGCCATCGCACCGAAGCTTACGCGTGGCGGCGACTAGTATCCCTGACCGTTCACGCGGGGGCGAACACCGGAGGGAGCGACATGAGAGCTTTTGTGACCGGCGGCACCGGGTTCATCGGTGGGAGGGTGGTGCGCAAGCTTCGAGACCGTGGCGACGAAGTCGTCGCACTCGTGCGATCGGCCGGGCGCGCGAGCGACCTCGCGGAGCTCGGATGCGAGCTGGTCGAGGGTGACCTCACCTCCACGGACGCGATCCGGCGCGGCATGCAGGGTTGTGACGCGGTCTTCCACATCGCGGCCGTCTACAGGGTCGGCATTCCTCCCTCCGAGCGCGAACCGATGCGGGAGGCCAACGTGCACGGGACCGAGCGGGTGCTCGACGCCGCGACCGAGGCCGGCATCAAGAGGATCGTCTACGTATCGACGGTCGGCGTGTTCGGCAACACGCATGGGAAGATCGTCGACGAGAGCTATCACCACGACGGTGACGGCTTCCTGTCCTGTTACGAGGAGACCAAATACCGCTCGCACGAGGTGGCGCGCGACCGCATCGCCAAGGGTGCTCCGATCGTGATCGTGCAGCCCGGCGGGGTCTACGGGCCGGGCGACCACTCGGAGATCGGGAACATCATCGACCAGACCCGCACGGGGAAGCTGAAGATGCTGATGTTCCCCGAAACCGGCTTCAACCTCGTGCACGTCGACGACGTCGCGGCCGGCATCCTGCTCGCGCACGACCGGGGCAAGGTGGGCGAGTCCTACGTGCTCGGCGGCGAGATCTCGACGATGGGCGACCTGATCCGAAAGGTGGCCGACCTCTCCGGCCGAAAGGCGCCCACGCGGGAGATGCCCGCGTCGCTGATGAAGATGGCGATCCCCGTCGGCCCCGTGGTCGGGAAGGTGCTGGGATTCCCTCCGAACCTGCGCGAGCTGATTCGCAGCTCCGACGGCGTCACCTACTGGGCGAGCGACGAGAAGGCGCGCAGCGAGCTGGGGTACGCGCCCCGTGACATGGAGACGGGGCTTCGCCAGACACTCGAGGGGAGCCCGGCATGACGGTCACCGCAGATCTCTCGGGCAGGGTCGCGGCAATTACGGGCGCGTCGTCGGGAATCGGCGAGGCCACCGCCCTGACGCTCGCGAGCGCGGGCGCGGCGGTGTCGCTCGCGGCACGGCGCACCGATCGGATCAAAGAGCTGGCCAGGAAGATCGAGGCTGACGGCGGCCGCGCGCTCGCGATCGAGACCGACGTCGGAGACGAGGAACAGGCGAACGCGTTCGTCCGGGACACCAAGGAGCAGCTCGGGCGACTCGACATACTGGTCAACAACGCCGGCCTGATGCTGCTCGGCCCCGTGATCGGCGCCGAGACGGAGGAATGGCGCCGGATGGTCGACGTGAACCTGCTCGGCCTCCTTTACTGCACCCACGCGGCGCTGCCGATCATGGGCGAGCAGGGGAAGGGGCACATCGTCAACATCTCCTCGGTCGCCGGCCGGTTCGCCACCTTCGGCGCTGCCGTGTACAACCTCACGAAGTTCGGGGTGAACGCGTTCTCGGAGGCTCTGCGGCAGGAGGTAACGCCCGCGAATGTGAAGGTGACCGTGATCGAGCCTGGATTCGTCGCCACCGAGCTCCAGGGCCACAACACTCACCCGATGGTGCTCGAGGCGATCGAGAACATGCGCAAGGAGGTCGGTAAGCCGCTCGATCCGGAGGACATCGCGCGGTCGATCCTCTACACGGTCGGCGAGCCGGATCCCGTGGCTGTCGGGGAAGTGCTGGTGCGTCCCGCCGGCCAGCGACGCTGAGACCAGCCGGCTTGCGCGCCGTCACGTTCCAAGAGCCCGGGCGCGTCGCGCTCGAAGAGCGCCCGGAGCCGGAACCTCGCGCGCTTGACGACGCGGTCGTGCGCGTCGAGGCGACCGGCATCTGCGGCTCGGATCTCCACATCTACCACGGTCGCGTGAAGATCGAACCTGGGTTCGTAATCGGCCACGAGTTTGTCGGCACGGTACTCGCCGCCGGCGATGGCGTCACGCGCGTCAATGTCGGCGACCGCGTGCTCGGGTGCTTCCACACCGCGTGCGGGTCCTGCTTCTACTGCATGCGGGCCGCGTACCACGCGTGCGACGAAGCGCGGGTATTCGGCCACGGCGCGACCCTAGGCTCGCTTCAGGGGGCACAGGCGGAGCAGGTGCTCGTGCCGCGCGCGAACCTTGCGCTGCGGCGTGTGCCGGAAGGGCTGACCGACGATGCGGCGCTCTTCGCGGGGGACGTGATGGGCACCGCATACCACGCGGTGGTCGAGGCCGGCGTGCGGCCGGGCGACACCGTCGGCGTGCTCGGGCTGGGACCGGTGGGGCTCTGCGCGGTTCAGGTCGCGAAAGCCGCCGGGGCGGCCGCCGTGATCGCCGTCGACACGGTCACCGAGCGGCTCGACGTCGCACGGTCGCTCGGCGCAGATGCAGTCCACCTGACGGAAGAGGATCCGCGTGCTGCGGTCAGCGAGGCGACGCAGAGGCGGGGGGTGGACATCTGTATCGATGCCGTCGGTCATCCCGACGCACTGGACCTCGCGGCCCGCATGACCCGCAAAGCGGGCGTGATCTCGGCGATCGGCGTGTACGCCGAGCGGGTCGAGGTCCACATGGGCGTCATCTGGATCAAGGCGCTCAGCATCAGGTCTGGCCGGGCCAACGTGATCGCGCACGTCGACTCCGTGCTCGGGATGATGTCGGCCGGCGTGCTCGACCCCGCGCCGCTCGTCAGCCGGCACATGGCGCTCGACGACGCGCCCGAGGCGTACGAGGCCTACGCGAACCGGGAAGCCTTGAAGATCGTGCTCTCGCCCTAAGAGGCTGTCTCAAAACCCCCCCGCGCACGTCTGGCGGCGGCGGATCTGCGCGATGCGGCGTCCTCGGTCGGGGCAATAGCGCTGCTATTGCCGCCTCCCTGCGTCCTTGCCCCGCTTGATCCGGCGCTCGCCAGCCGCACACGGGGGGTTCTGAGACAACCTCTAAGAGCCTAAGATCGGTCACCTTCCTCGTGGAAAAGGAGCCTCGATGACCGTTGCCGCGCCGCCCGAAGCACTGTCCGACCCCGCCCGCCGCTTTCTCGAGGCGCCGCACGAGTTGCTGATCGGCGGGCAGCGCGTCGCCGCCCGCAGCGGGCGCACGTTCGAGACGGTCGACCCCGCGACGGGGGAGGCGATCGCGAAGGTGGCTTTCGCCGGACCGGAGGACGTCGACCGCGCGGTGTCAGCAGCACGTGCCGCTTTCACTGACGGTGCCTGGCGGAAGCTCCCGGCGGCCGGACGCGAGCGTCTCATCAACGCGCTCGCCGACCTGGTCGAGCAACACGCGGACGAGCTCGCAGAGCTCGAGTCGCTCGACAACGGCAAGCCGGTGTCGTATGCGCGCAGTATCGACATCCCTCTGACCGTCGCCCACTTCCGCTACTTCGCGGGCTGGCCGACGAAGATCGAGAGCGACGTCATACCCGTCTCCGCGCCGAAGATGCTCTGCTACACGCGCAAGGAGCCGGTCGGCGTCTGCGGGCAGATCATCCCCTGGAACTTCCCGCTGATGATGGCCTCGTGGAAGGTCGCGCCCGCACTCGCGGCCGGCTGCACGGTGGTGTTGAAGCCCGCCGAGCAGACGCCGCTGACGGCCCTCCGACTCGGCGAGCTGGCGCTCGAGGCGGGAATTCCCGAGGGGGTCTTGAACGTCGTGCCCGGCGACGGGACAACCGGGGCCGCGCTCGTGGAGCACCCGCGGGTGAACAAGATCGCCTTCACCGGCTCGACTGCGGTGGGACGTGAGATCGGCGCCACCGCCGGGCGGATGCTGAAGCGTGTCACGCTCGAGCTCGGCGGCAAGTCCGCGAACGTGATCCTGCCCGATGCGGACCTCAAGGCCGCGCTCGGCGGAGCGTTCCAGGGCATCTACTTCAACTCCGGACAGGCCTGCAACGCGGGCTCGCGCCTGTACGTGCACAAGGACCAGTTCGACGACGTCGTCTCGGCGCTCGCCGAGCGTGCGCCCAAGATGAAGATGGGTCCCGGTCTCGATCCCGAGACCCAGCTCGGCCCGCTCGTATCCGCCGAGCAGCGCGAGCGCGTCACCGGCTACATCGAGCAGGGCAAGGCCGAGGGGGCGGAGCTCGTGGCAGGCGGCGGCGAGCGAGGACCCGGCTATTTCGTAGAGCCGACCCTCTTCACCGCGACCTCGGATGACGTCACGATTGCGCGCGAGGAGATCTTCGGCCCCGTGCTGGTGGCACTGCCCTACGAGTCGGTGGAGGAAGTCGCCCAACGGGCGAACGCCAGCGAGTTCGGCCTCGCCGCGGGCGTCTGGACCCGGGACATCGGAGCCGGGCACCGGCTTGCGGCGGCGCTCGAGGCCGGCACCGTCTACGTGAACGTATGGGGTCTGACGGACCCGGCCGCGCCGTTCGGCGGGTTCAAGGACTCCGGCGTGGGCCGCGAGCACGGCCGCGCCGGGCTGGAGGCCTACCTCGAGACGAAGACCGTCTGGACCAGCCTCTCGTAGGAGGCGGTCGGATCCGCAGGACCTACGGACCTGCGTCGAGCTCCTCGACGAGTCCCTTCACGCGGTCCGCGATCTCATCCCGGATCACCCGAACCTGATCGACCGGCAGCCGACTGGGATCGGGCAGGTCCCAGTCGAGGTATCGCTTGCCGGGGATGTAGGGGCACTCGTCGCCGCAGCCCATCGTCACGATCACGTCAGCCCATTCCGCGAGCTCGGTCGTGAGCAGCTGCGGCTTGTTACGGCTGAGGTCGATCCCGAGCTCGCGCATGACGGCGACCACCTCCGGATGAACGCGGTCGCCGGGCGTCGTGCCGGCGGAGCGTGCCTCGTGAGCGCCTGCCGCGGCGCGGGTGAAGAGCGCCTCGCTCATCTGGGAGCGGCCCGCGTTGTGGAGGCACACGAACAGCACGCGCGCCATCAGTGCTCGCCTCGCACGAACTGGTAGGCGAGCGCGCCGAGGCCGGCGCCGATCAGCGGTCCCGCGACGTAGATCCAGAAATCCCGCCACTCACCGGCCGCGAGTGCCGGTCCCAGCGAGCGGGCGGGGTTCATCGAGGCGCCGGTCACCGGTCCACCGAAGAGCGCGTCGAGCCCGACCGTCCCACCGATCGCGATCGCGGCCGCGGCGCCCACGGCTCGCGTGTCAGTCGCGACCGCGACGATCACGAACATCAGGAATGCGGTCAGTGCGATCTCGTACACGAGCGCCGTCCCCGCGCCGACCGTCGGGACGGTCGCGCCGAGACGGCCGGGCTTGTCGGTCCAGGCCCCGAGCAGCACGAGCGCGCCCGCGACCGCGCCCAGGCACTGGGCCGCGACGTAGGCGAGGGCGTCGCGCGGGGGAAAGTGGCGCGTGAGTGTGAACGCCGCCGTCACGGCGGGATTGATGTGAGCGCCCGACAGGTGACCGGTCGCGTAGACCATGACCATGATGACGAGGCCGAACACGAGCGCGATGCCAACGGTTCCCAGCGTGCCGTCGTAGCGTGCGTCCGCGACCACCGCGCCGCAGCCGGCGAAGACCAGGGCGAATGCCGCGAGTGCCTCCGCGAGCGCGCGACGCGCAAGGTTGGGGCGGCTCACGCGGGCTGCTCGAGCGACACCCCGATGACGTTGAGGCGGCGGGTAAGCGCGTTGAGCCCATACTGCGCGAGCGCGCCGTCCTCGACCCCGAGCACGTCCCAAGCACCCTCGCTGGGCGGCGACACCGACTCCGCGACGGCGGGGAGCAGGCCGATGAGCCGCTCACGGACGACCGCGGCCATCCGCGGCTCCTCGCTCACCGCACGCTGCAGGAACTCCGTCCCGTAGGCGATGTGGCGCTGCTCGTCGGAGGCGATGCGGCTGTAGCCGTCGACGAAGCCGGGGAGGAGGTTCCGCTCGCGCAGGAAGTCGAGCAGGAAATGGGACGCGGTGATCCCGAGCGTGCCCTCGATCACCATGTGGTAGATCGTGACGAAGTCGACCTTCGCCTCGCGGTCGCGCGGCTCCAGCCGCAGCCGCTCGTGGGCGTCCACGAGCGCCTCGTCGAACAGCCGCTTGAAAGGCCCGCCCAGAACCTCGCGCGCCCGCGCCACGTGCGCGCCGATCGCGGCCGGATCCGCGATCACCTCGTTCTGGAAACGCGCGTAGAACTGCATGTGCCTGACCTCGTCGACCAGCTGGGTCGACAGGAAGCTGCCCTCCTCCTCGTCGTCCTGGGCGAGCACGAGGCCGCAGAACTGCGTCGAGATCCGCTCTTCCGCCACCATCAGGGAGCTCAAGACCCAGTAGAGGAGCGTGCGTTCATCATCTGCGAGCGCGAGCCAGTCAGAGCGGTCCTGCTCGAGCACGATGTCCTGGGCGGCCCAATGGGCGCGCTCCCAGTCCTCGTAGAGCTGCTGCGGTGTGCGAAGCCGCGGTCGCGCGGTCGCGGTGCTCATGCGCAGCAGACGGAGCCCGCCACTGGCGCGGCCTTGGTTGTGTCAGTCGTGTCGTGCTCTACGTCCTCGAGCACCGTGAACACCTCCCACGGGGTGCCGTCGGGGTCCGTCACCCAGATCTTGTCCTGGCGGGCGTAGCAGCACTCCGTATCCATCTCGTCGAAGGTCGCGAGCCCGGCGTTCTTGAGCCGCAGGCGAGTCGCGAGGACCATGTCCGTCGAGGTCACCTTGATGCCCCCGTGGTTGAAGGCCCCGAGACCGTCGCCACGCTCGCCCTGGACGAGGGTGAGGACGATGCCGGGATCTTCAGGCTCGAACTTCACGTATCCGGGCCTGACTTTCGCGGGCTCAGCGTCGAGCAGGGCCCGGTAGAAGGGGAGGGACCGGTCGACGTCCGACACGGTGATCGCGAGGTGGGGTTTCATCTCAGCCATTGCTCGAACTCCTTTACTGCCTCGGGGTTCACGTAGTAGTAGGCCCACAGCCCCCGCCGCTCGACGCCGACCAGGCCGGCGTCGCGCAGGACCTTGAGGTGGTGGGAGACCGTCGGCTGTGACACGTCGAAGAGCGGCGTCAGCTCACAAACGCAGACCTTGCCGGCGTGCCGCCGCAAGACGTCGACGAGCTGGATCCGGACCGGGTCGGCCAGCGCCTTCGCGATCAGCGCGAGCCGTTCGGCGTCAGCCGGCGACACCGTGGGGTGCACGAGCGGCTCGCAACAGGGCTCGCCCACCGGTCGTGTGACTTTTGGGGCGAGCTTTATTTAGACACTCATAGATGTTGTTGTAGCAGATTTACGTCGGTGCGGGCGGGGAGCATCCTTCGAAAAAAGCG
>JBKOZI010000011.1:0-30017 GCA_046725795.1 Actinomycetota bacterium | reverse complement strand
AGGCGACGTCACGGGGGCCCGGGCGCTGCGGGTCGTCGAAGAGGAGGTACTGGGAGTAGGAACGGAGGCGCGGGTAGCGATAGGACAGCTCTTCCTTCTCGTTCAGCTCCTGCGCCTGCTCTGCGAGCGTCGTCGAGACCGTCGGATCGGGCGGGTTCGACTGGAGGCCGAACTCGGTGTTGTAGATCGGGAGCCTGGCGGGCAGGGCGCCGGCCTTCGCAGCGCGGTCGAGGTGGGTGCCGAGTCGCCGGATGGCGAGCATGTTCACGAGATCGCGCCCCGGGGGCACGACGTCGACCGGCCCGTACGGATGATGCGCCCATCCGTCCACGTCGAGCTTGCCCACGCCACCGAGGAACCGCTGGATGAACTCGCGCGGGCCGATCGACCTTCCGGCACGTCCGGCGGGCGCCGTTTCGCCGATCAGCACCCGCGCGTCCGCAGCGGCGTTTGCGCGGATCGCCGGCAGCGCTGCCTCGACCATCGCGCGGTAGCGCGCCGGAGCCTCATCGAGTGGCTTCAGGAACAGGATGTGGTTCGGCTCGTTCCACACGGAGAACCACCCGACCTTCGGCAGGCCGCGATAGCCGCCCGAATACCGCTTCGCGACCACGCCCGCAAAGCTTCCGAACTCCGAAGGCACCGGTCGCAGATTTGCCGTCTCGGCGTAGCCAATGCCGCCCTCTGTCGCCCACCGGGGAGCATCGGGCGCCAGGTCGGCGATGATCCGAAAGCCCATCGTGGTCGCGCGCCGGAACAGGTCGTCGTAGGCGGCGAAGCCGGGATAGTCCCCGGGATCGGTGGCATCGAACCGAGGTCGGCGGCTGAGCTTCGGCGCGGGTGCCACCTCGTTCCACTTGACCTCGACCCGCAGCGTGTCGGCGCCGAGGGTGCGAAGCTCGTCGAGCGTCTGCTGGCGCCGCAGCGGGCCGTCGCGGACAAGGGCGTTGTGGTCCTCGAACACCGACCACTGCGCGCCGTGGGGCCTCGGCTTGCGTCGACGCCCGGTGGGGGCCGGGGGCTCGGCCTTGCCGTTCGGCAGCACCTTGTGCGGCGGCGCCTCGCCGCCGCCGGAGCTGTCGTCCGACCCGCCTCGCGCGATCAGCACCGCCGCAGCGACCGCAGCCACCGCGATCGCTGCGACGATCGCGCTATATCGGGCTCGCCGTCCGACTCGTCCCGATGAGCTTGATCTTGGAACTGGCTCGCCCGTAGGCCTTGAAACGGTACTTGCCCTTGCGCTTCCGCTTGACACCGAAGTAACCGCGCGAGTTCGTGCGGATGCGCGGTCCCGATTTCCTTCCACCGGCGTAGAGCTGGACGAAGCGCTTGCCTGTCCCGGGACGCACGCGTCCCCAGACATAGACGCCACGCCGGCCGCGGTTGTGGACCACGATCGGCAGTCGGAAGGCCCCGTACGCCGGCTTGGCCTTCCCCCTGCGGAAGCGGAGGCCGGTCTGGAAAGAGTTGAGTGCCTTGTCGTCGAACATGAGGTACTGCGAGTAGCTCTTGAGGCGCCCGTACCGGTAGTGGACCTCTTCCTTCTCGTTGAGAAGACGCGCCTGCCGGCTGGGCGTTGTGCTCACCGACCGGTCCGGCGGGTTCGACTGGTAGCCGAACTCGGTGTCGTAGATCTGCAGGCGCCGCGGGAGGCGTCCACGGGCGGCGGCGATGTCCAGGTACTTCGCAAGCCGGCTGATCACGCCGATGCTGACCGTGTCCCGCTTGCTCGACACGTGCCCCGGCGGTCCGTAGGGGTGATGGGCGTACGCGTCCGCGTCGACCTTCTTGAAGCCGCGGCAGCCACCGGTGCGAATCTTCTTCCAGCGCTTGTTCAGGCAGAGCCACTTCTGTAGGAATGCGCGGGGCCCGGTGGACTTTCCCGCGACGCCGGAGGGCGCCGTCTCGCCGACGAACACCTTTGCGCCCTTGACGGCGCCCTTGCGCACCGCGGGGACGCCCTTCTCGACCAAATTGCGATAGATCGCGGGGCCGGAGGAAATGGGCTTCAGGAACTGCTTGTGGTTCGGCTCGTTCCAGATCGTGAAGTACCGGATCGCCGGCAGGCCGCCGAAGTTGCCCGCGTAGCGGCGCGCGACCGCCTCGGCGAACTGCGCGTAGTCGTCGGCCTGCACCTTGTAGTTCGCCGTTTTGAAGCTGGCGCCCTTGCCGCCGGCGGTCGCCCAGCGCGGCGCGTCGCCGGTAATCGTTCCGATGATCCTGAAGCCCATCTCGTGCGCCCGCACGACGAGGTCGTCGTACTGGCCAAAGCCCGGATACCCGTTGGGCGCGCCCTGGTAGGCGGCGGGATTCGCGGCTTCGAACTTCGGTCTGTCTCTCGACTTCGGGCTGTGGGCGATTTCGTTCCAGCGGAACTCGATACGGATCGTGTCGGCTCCCAGCCCCTTGATCTCCTTCAGTATCTTGACGCGCTTCTCCACGCCCGATTGGACGAGCGCCGTGTGGTCCTCGAATATCGACCATTGCCCCTTCGAGGCAAGGGCGGCCGAGGGCAACAGCAGCGTTGCGGACAGCACAGCGCAAACCGCGATCGCGCGCCTCATCGTGGCACCGCCACGCGCGAGAAGCCGAGCGCCGTCGCCGCGCTCAAGGACGACGCGCTGAAGGCCTCGAACCGGTACGGCGCCCGCTTGCCGCGCCTTGCGCTGAAATAGCCGGCGGAGTTCGTCTTGATCGGCGCGCCGTCGTTCGCGAAGCTGCCGCCGCTCTTTCGCTGGAGCTGCACGAACCGCGGCCCCGTGCCGGGGCGCACACGCCCCCAGATCGACACGCTGCCGCCGCGCTTCTTCACCACGAGCGGCAGTTTGTATGCGCCGAAGGACGGCTTCGCCTTGCCGCTGGCGAACCGTAGGCCGGTCTGGAATCCCGCCCACCGCAGCGCCGACGAGCCCGAGCGCGAGACGTCGTCGAAGAGCAGGTACTGGGAGTAGCTCTTGAGGCGCGAGTACCGGTACGAGTACTGCTCCATCGTGTTGAGGAGCTCTGCCTGGCGCGCCGGCGACGTGCTGACGAATGGGTCCGGCGGGTTCGTCTGATAGCCGAACTCGGTGCTGTAGATCGGGAGCCCCCGAGTGATCCGGCCGGCGCGGCCCGCCCGGTCGAGGGCAGACCCGAGCCGCCTGATCACGAGCATGTTGATGATGTCCCTCCTCGCCGGCACGGTCGTGGTGGGGCCGTAAGGGTGGTGGGCAAAGCCGTTCGCGTTCACCTTTTTGAAGCCCTTGCAGCCACCGCTGCTGATCCGCTTCCAGCGCTTGTTGAGGCAGAGCCATTGCTGCATGAAGCGTTTCGGCCCGATCACCTTCGTGGCGGTGCCGACCGGCGCCAGCTCGCCTACGAGGATCTTCGAGCCCTTCGCGGCGGTCGCACGCAGCGCTGGCACGCCGCGCTGGACCATCGCCCGGTAGATGCGCGGCGCTTGCGAGCGGGGACCGACAAAGAACACGTGGTTCGGCTCGTTCCAGATCGACCAGTAGGTGATCGCCGGCAGCCCGCCGTAGATTCCGGAGTAACGGCGTCCCACGGCGCGAGCGAAAGCGGCGAACTGCTTCGCGTTGATCTTGTAGTTGCGGCCGCGTGCGCCGGCGGTCGCCCACCGCGGCGCGTCGGGGGCGAGCGTCAGCATCACGCGGAGGCCTTTGCCGAGCGCCCGCACGATCAAGTCGTCGTAGGGCTGAAAGCCCGGGTATGCACCGGGGTCGGTGGCGGCGAACTTCGGCTTCCTCTTGGCCCCGGGGCTCGGGGCTACCTCCGCCCACTTCACCTCGATGCGGAGCGTGTCCGCGCCCAGCGCCTTGATCGTGCTGAGGGTCTGCTCGCGCACGATCGGTCCCGATCGCACGAGCGTCGGGTGGTCCTCGAACATGCTCCACTGCGAGCGCGAGGCATCCGCCTGCGGGGCGGTCACCAGGCAGGAGACGGCGGCCGCCAGCCAGAGCCCAAAGGCCACGCCTGCGCGAGATCTGCTTGCAGATTTCTGACTATTGATTGCGGACATCCGTTTCTCCTTTCGTCCCACCGGACGCTCCCCGTACTAACGCGCCTCTCGTTCTGGGGTTGCGGTGGTTCTTGATTACGCTCATCTCGGTTGCGGTCCTGTCTGAAAGAGCTGCCTCACGGTCTCGAAGGCAGGCTTGCGGGCCCCCGCCAGGTCCACCAGCCCCTTCTCGTTCAGGGGTGGATCGGGCTTCGGATTGCCCCCGTGGTACCAGGGCTTGACGTGAAAGTCCTTGAGGATCCACACCAACGCGCCGTTTATGAACGGTTTACCGGCTAGAACTTTGAGGTGGTAGGTGAGGAAGTCCTGCTGAAAGGCGTATGTGCCCTTCTCGCTCGCCGGTCCCTGCCGGTTCGCCTCGGCGCCGACTTCCGTCACGAACAGCGCCTGGTGTGGGTAGTCGTAGTGGAGCCGGTCCAGGTATGGGCCGAGCGCGCTCCGGTCGGCGATCGACCGCTGTGGACCCGGATACCAGCCGAAGTAGTCGTTGACGCCCAGGGCGTCGAGCTTCGAGTACAGGCTCTGCTTGCCGATCGTGGGGTAGCCCTGGAACGACAGGGCCACGAGCCGTGTCGGGTCCAGTTGCCGCGCGAGCTGTGCGGCCGAGGTGACGTAACGCGAAAAGCCACGGCCCGGCCGGGTGGTGTTCTCGTTGCCGAGGCTCCACGCGAGCACCGAGGGGTGACTGCGATCCCGGTTGACCAGTGCGCGCACCATCCCGATCGCCTGCCGGCGGACCTTGGGACGGCGGAAGAGCACGTCCCGGAGCTGGTAGACGGGAACCTCGGACCAGACCAGGATCCCGTAGCGGTCGGCGAGCTCGAGCGTGAGCGGGTGCAGGGGGTAGTGAGCGCGCGTCATCGTCGCCCCGAGATCACGCAGGAGGTCGACGTTCCCTCTCAGCTCGGCTGGACCGAGTGCCGCGCCGCGCTGCGGGTCATCCTCGTGCATACTGGCGCCGCGGAGGCTGACCGGCTCACCATTCAGGACGAGACGGCCGCCCTGGTCGACCTGGATGCTTCGGATCCCGGTGTGGACCGTATAGCGCTGGAGGACGCGCCCGCCGAGGCGGACCTGCAGCACGATCCGGTAGAGATGCGGCGCCGACGGGCTCCAGAGGCGCGGCTTGTCGATCCGCACGCTTGACCGGAACAGCCGAAAGCCACGGGGCGCGATCGCGCCGGGCGTGAAGCTGATCGTCTGGGAGCCGATCCGGCCCTCGACCACCGCGGTGGCCGGCAGGGCACCGAAGTTCCCCACGATCGCGCCGACATGAACCGTCGCGGGGCAAGTGCGGCAGGGAAGCTCGGGACGTGCAGACACGTTGGCGAAATCGAGCCCGTCAACCTTCCTGAGGTAGACCTCACGCAGGATCCCGGCGTAGTTCCACCACCCGCCGACGTAGCGACCGCCCTTGCGGACGGCGACGCTGGGCAGGTCAAGCTCGCCTCGGCGGCTGTCGACCCGCACCACGAGCTGGTTCGTACCCCTGCGCTTCGCGCGCCGTGCGATGGTCTCGAACGGGAGGTAGCCGCCTGTGTGACTGCCGATCCGGCGTCCGTTGAGCCAGACCGTGGCCCGGTAATTGACCGACTCGAAGCGCAGGACCCAGGTCGCGCCGTCACCGGTGCGAGGGAGCTCGAAGTCCCTGCGGTACCACCAGACGCCGCCGAGATAGCTGCGAGCCGAGTAGCTGCCGGCGTTGGCCGCGTTGGGAACCGTGGTCTGCTGCCAGCCGGCGAGCGTCTGGTGCCGCTGCCAACCGAGCTTTCGGCCCCGGTCACGGGGGTCGGCGCGGCGATACCAGGCTCCGCCCAGCAGGTACCGGTCGGAGGGGCCGTCCTGGTAGAGCGCCCCCTCTTTGGGCACGTCGGCTCGCGCCGAGGCGGCCACAGCCATCCCAAGACAGAGAGGGGCCAGGAGAACGGCTGGCAGGGGTGGACGGGCCGTGGGGATGAAGCCTTTCACGGTCACGCGACCGCCTACCTTAGACACCGCGCAAGCCGGATCCGCCGATCCAGCTCGCGTTGAATACCTTTCACGCCACCCGATGACCCGACTCGAGGCGTACTTCCTTCCAACCGTCAAGGAGCCGCCCGCGGATGCGGAGGCGCTCTCGCACGTCCTGATGGTTCGCGCCGGGCTGGTTCGCCAGCTGGGGGCGGGAATGTGGACCTGGCTGCCCGCGGGCTGGCGCGTCCACCGAAGGGTCGAGCAGATCATCCGAGAGGAGCTGGACGCCATTGGCGGGCAGGAGATGCTGATGCCGGTGCTCCAGCCCGAGGAGCTATGGCGCCGGACCGGACGCGCCGACATCCCCGAGCTGTTCCGGCTTCGCGACCGCAACGACCGCCCGCTCGTGCTCGCCATGACGCACGAGGAGGCGGTCACCTACCACGTGTCGCGGGAGGTCAGGTCGTACCGCGACCTGCCGCTGATCCTCTACCACATCCAGGTCAAGGAACGCGACGAGCCGCGCCCACGGGCCGGAGTCCTGCGCACGCGCGAGTTCATCATGAAGGACTCCTACAGCTTCGACCGCGACGAGGCCGGGCTCGACGAGTCCTACCAGCGTCACATCACGGCCTACGACCGCATCCTCGACCGCTCCGGGCTGCGCTGGTATCGCGTCGAGTCGGACGTGGGGATGATGGGCGGCCTCGGCGCCCACGAGTACATGGCGCCGTGTGCGGCGGGCGAGAACGAGGTGGCGCTGTCGGACGCGGGCTACGCCGCCAACGTCGAGGTCGCCACAGGCGAGCCGCCTGACCCCGTTTTTCCGGCTCCGCTCGACGCGCCCAAGCCGGTCGAGACCCCCGCCGCACGGACGATCGAAGAGGTGTCGGCGCTGCTCGAGGTCGATCCCGCGACGCTGATCAAATCGCTCCCCGTGGTGACGCCCGACGGCCGCACGACGCTCGTGCTGGTGCGGGGGGACGACACCATGAACGAGATCAAGCTCCAGAACGCGCTCGGGTCCGAGGCCCGGCCCGCCACCGAGGAGGAGATCGTCTCGGCCTTCGGCGCGGCGCCGGGCTTCATCGGGCCGGTCGACGTGGCCGTGGACGTGCTGGCCGATTCCTCGCTCGAGCGCGGCGTGTACGTCACGGGCGCGAACCGGGACGGCTACCACCTACGAGGGGTCCAGCCGGGCCGCGACTTCAGGGCCCGCTTCGCCGACGTGCGCACCGTCAAGGCGGGTGACCGCAGCCCGCTCGGGGGCGCGATCAAGATCGAGCCGGCGATCGAGGTCGGCAACATCTTCAAGCTCGGCACGCGCTACTCCGAGCCGCTCGAGGCCACCTACCTGGACGAGTCGGGTGAGCAGCGCTTGATCGTGATGGGTAGCTACGGGATCGGCCCGGCGCGGATCGCCGCCGCCGCGGTCGAGCAGTACGCGGACGAGCATGGGATCTCGTGGCCCACGTCGATCGCGCCCTTCGACGTCCACCTAGTGAGCCTGGGCAAGCCGGGCACCGAAGAGCACGCGCTGGCCGAGCGGCTCTATGGAGAGCTCTCCGCCGGCGGCATCGACGTCCTGTGGGACGACCGCGACACGAGCCCGGGGGAGAAGTTCGTCGAGGCCGAGCTGCTCGGCTGCCCGTTGCGGATCGTGGCGGGCCGCCGGAGCCTCGAGTCCGGCGAGCTCGAGCTGCAGGTGCGCCGCGGCATGGAGAAGCGGACAGTCCCGATCGACGTCGCCGCGACGGCCGTGCCGGCGCTGCTCGCCGAGCTGCCCTGATGGAGAAGGCACGCACGTTCGGCCTGCGCCGCGGCGGGCCCGAGCCCCGGGCGACGCGGGCCGGCCAGCCGCTGCGGCCGCTGACGCTGCCGAACCTCGTGGGATACCTCCGGATCGGCCTGCTGGGCGCCTTCCTCGTGATCGCGCTGTCTTCCGAGGACGGCCGCGTCCCGATTGCAACGGCCTTCTTCACGATCGCGGCCGGCGCGGACTACCTCGACGGCCTGATCGCGCGCCTGACCGGCCAGTACAGCCGGCTTGGAGCTCTGATGGACCCGCTGATCGACCGGCTCGTGGTGGTCTGCGGCGTGATCGTCACCTGGAAGTTCGAGCTGCTGCCCAGGTGGGGCCTGGCCGTGCTGGTGGCGCGCGAGCTCGTGATGGTCGTGCTCGTATTCGGCGGCCTACGCCTGGGACTCGACCTTCACATCAACTGGATCGGCCGGATCGCCGTCTGGCCCACGATGAGCGCGATCGGAGCGGCCCTCTTCGGCTGGGAGGGGTTCGACGAGGTGCTGCTCTACATCGGCATCGCCGGTTCCGTGGCCGCGAGCGCGCTGTACGTGCGAAGCGGCATCCGCGAGCTGCGGGCCAAAGGCGGTGCGCCAGCGACCCCCTGAGAGCCGGTTCGGGCCCTGCCCAGGCCCGGAGGCTGCAAGACTTGTTTCGTGAAGGCCGTCGTGATGGCGGGCGGGGAAGGGACCCGGCTCCGGCCCCTGACCTCGAACCAGCCCAAGCCAATGGTGCCCGTGGCGGGGAAACCGTGCATGGAGCACATCGTCGAGCTCGTGCGACGGCACGGGATCACGAACGTGGTCGCGACGCTCGCTTACATGCCGCAGGTGATCCGGGGCTATTTCGGCGAGGGCTCGCACCTCGGCGTGGAGCTCGACTATTCGGTGGAGGAGGTGCCGGCAGGCACGGCCGGAAGCGTGAAGCTCCTGGAGCACTATCTCGACGAGACGTTTCTGGTCGTGAGCGGCGACGCCCTCACGGACATGGACCTCGGGGCGCTCCTTCGCTTCCACCGCGAGCAGGGCGGGGCCGCGACGCTCGCACTGAAGCGCGTGCCCGACCCGCTCGAGTTCGGGGTCGTGATCACCGGCGAGGACGGCCGCATCGAGCGCTTCCTGGAAAAGCCGACCTGGGGCGAGGTCTTCTCCGACACGATCAACACCGGCGTGTACGCGCTCGAGCCCGAGGTCCTGCGGCTGATTCCGCCGGACCAGCCATTCGACTTCTCCAAGGAGCTCTTCCCGATGCTGCTCGAGCAGGGCAGCCCCCTCTACGGGTGGATCGCCGACGGCTATTGGCAGGACATCGGAAACATCACTCAGTACCAGGAAGCGAACCGCGACGCCCTCGACGGCAAGGTCGAGCTCGAGATCCCCGGCGTGCGCCTTCGGGACAACGTCTACGTCGGCGAGGGCTCACTCGCGGAGAACATCGAGCAGATCCAGGGCCCCGCCGTGATCGGCAACTACTGCTCGATCGACGAGACCGCCTCGATCGGCCGGTACACCGTGCTCGGCAACAACGTGATGGTGAAGGAGTTCTGCGAGACCGAGCACTGCGTCGTGGACTCGAACTCCTACCTCGGCCCGCGCTCCCAGGTCCGCGGTGCGGTGATCGGCAAGAGCTGCGAGATCCGCGCGCACGCCTCGGTGGCCGAGGGCGCCGTGATCGGCGACGAGTGCTCGATCGGGGAGCAGAGCACGATCGCCCCCCACGTCCGGATCTACCCGTTCAAGCGGGTCGAGACCGGCGCTCACGTCCAGCGCTCGCTGATCTGGCAGCCGCGCGGCGCCTCGACCCTGTTCAGCGAGGAGGGCGTCACCGGGATCGTCAACGTCGATATCACGCCCGAGACGGCGACCCGGCTTGCGATGGCCTACGGAACCGCGCTGCGGAGCGGAGACAAGGTGGTCGCAAGCCGCGATGCGCACCCCGCCTCGCGCATGATCAAGCGCGCGATGATCGCCGGGATCGTCGCGACGGGCGTCTCGGTCGAGGACCTGCGTGTCGCCACCGCCGCCGTGAACCGCTTCGAGATCGGCAACACGACCGCGCCGGGCGGCTTTCACGTGAAGATCTCCGACCGGGATCCCGAGCAGATCCAGATCATGTTCTTCGAAGCGAACGGGACGCTTGTGAGCGACGCGACCCGCAAGGACATCGAGAAGCACTTCAACCGCCAGGAGCTGCGGCGGGCATTGCTCAACCAGCTCGGCGAGCTCTCGTTCCCGCCGCGCGTCAACGAGGCGTACGTGAGCGAACTGCTGTCGAACGTGGACGTCGATCGCATACGGGCGGCGCGATTCCGGATCGCGCTCGACTACGCCTATTCCAGCGCGGCGCTCGTGATGCCCTCGCTCCTGCGGTCGCTGCGCGTCGAGTCGTTCTCGACGCATTCGTTCATGGATCCTGACGAGCAGGCGATCCTCGCCTCTGACCTGCCCGCCTTCACGACCCAGACCCGCCGCCTGGTCGAGGCGATGGGGGCGAACCTTGGGGTCGTGTTCGACCGCGGCGCCGAGCGGTTGATCCTGATCGACGAGCAAGCCCGCGAGATCTCGCCCGAGACAGCGCTATACCTGCTTGTCGGCCTCGTTTCGAAGCACTACGCGGGGCGGGGCCGGATCGTGCTTCCGGCGAACGTCTCACGCGCCGCCAACCACATCGCGACGCAGTACGGAGTCGAGGTGGTGCACTCAGGCATCACGCAGGGAGGGCTGATCGAGGAGGCGGCGAGCGACGACGTCGTGTTCGCCGGCACGCCGGACGGCGGCTATGTGTTTCGCGGCGTGCAGCCTGGGTTCGACGCCGTGATGAGCCTCGTGAAGGTGCTCGAGCTGCTCGCGCTCGAACCGCGCCCGCTGTCGGAGCTCTGCGCGGATGTGCCGCCGACGGCCCTCATCCATCAGCGCGCCCCGGTTCCGTGGAGCCTCAAGGGCCTCGCGATGCGCGAGCTGTCCGAACGCGTGAAGGACGTGCGGGTGGAGAACGCGGACGGCATCCGCGTCGAGGAGAACGGCGGCTGGGCGCAGCTGGTGCCGGACCCGGACGAGCCGCTCTTCCACATCTACGCCGAGGGCGGCGACGGGGAAGAGTCCGCCGCGCTCGCGCAGCGCTACCGGGCACTCCTCGACGAGGTCCTGCGCTCCGCCGAATGACGCGGGCCAACGTCGAGGTCGTCGAGCGGGGAGAGCTGGGACACACGAACAGGCGCGGGCCGCGGCGGGCATACCCTCAAGCTCCAGTTGACCCTTGCCGATGCCCCCATATAATCGGTCCTCCCGGGCCGCCCCCTTAAACCGCCTACCAGGCCCCCGCTCAAACGCGGGCTCGCCCAAGTGAAGGAGCCACATGGACGACACATTCCCAGACCTCGGATCGCTCACCGACGCCGAGCTCAAGGGGTTGATCGACGACCTCACCACGGAGGAGCAAAAGGTCTCCTATCAGCGCCGCATCCTGCACGGCAAGATCGACATCCTGCGTGCGGAGCTCGTCAACCGCCTGCGAAAGAAGCGCGAGGAAGGCGAGTCCGTGATCAGCGGCGCGGACGTCCAGCAACTGACGGACATCCTCGCGGGCAAGGCGCTCGGAGAGGACGACGGGCTCGGCAAGGGGCCGGAGTGAGCAAACCCGTGGCCCAGCCGCAGTAGGAAGGAATCAGCGCTTTGCACTGTCCCGAGTGCGGGTTCATAAACAGCCCCGGGGCCAACTTCTGCCAGAAGTGCGGTGCCCACCTCGGCGTGGACGATCAGCAGGGCGACCAGACGACGATCACCTACAAGGTGGGGGAGACCGGCGAGCTCCAACCGGTCGACGTCGAGCAGGTTGCCGCCGAGGGCGGAGCGCTCGTGATCCGCTCGGGCGGCGGACGGGCGGGGGAGAGCTTCGGTGTCGAGGGGGAGCGCATGACGATCGGGCGCAGCCCCGACGCCGGCGTGTTCCTCGACGACGTGACGGTCTCGCGTAACCACGCGTTGCTCGTCAGGCGCCGGGACGGCCTCTACATCGACGACCTCGGCTCGCTCAACGGGACCTACGTCAATCGCCGCAGGATCGAGTCTCACAAGCTTGAGCACGGCGACGAGCTTCAGGTTGGCAAGTACAAGCTCACCTACCTGGATCGCTAGCTAAATGGAGACGCCGACGCTCCCTTCCGCTGGACGCCCCGAGCCAACTCGGGGATCCGGCGCGCTCCCGGAACGGGGGCAAGCCCGCAAGTCGCTCACGATCGGAGCGGTCTGCAAGCTGCTTGCCCGCGAGTTTCCGGACATCTCGATCTCGAAGATTCGCTATCTGGAGGACCAGAAGCTGGTGTCGCCGCGACGCACCGAGGGCGGCTACCGGCTCTATTCGCAGGGGGACGTGACCCGCCTGCGCACGATCCTGCGGCTACAGCGCGACGAGTTCCTGCCGCTGAGGGTGATCAGGCAGGAACTTGCTTCGGGCCGCGGCACCGAGGGCCAGGCGCCCGCTGAGCTGGACCAGCGCAGCCGGCGGATATCGCTCGACCGATCGGCCGAGAGCGTCCACTCGCTCGACGAGATCGTCGAAGAGGCCGGGATCGACGAGCGGCTCGTGCGCGAGCTCGAAGAGCACGGGCTCGTGCGCGGCGACGGCCGGGGAGGAGAGCGAAGCTACGACGCGATCGAGCGCGACATCGTCCGTGCCGTCGTCGAGCTCACCCGCTACGGAGTGGCGCCGCGCAACCTCCGGGTCTTCAGGACGTCGGCCGAACGCGAGGCGTCGCTGCTGGAGCAGCTTCTCGGGCCCGCACTGCGCTCCCGCAACCGCGAGCGGCGCAAGGAGGCGATCGAGACGCTCGAGAGCCTGGCCGCGCTCGTCTCGCATCTCCAAAACCTCCTGCTCGTACGCGATCTCCGCAGGCTGGCCGGTTAAGTAGATTCTCCGGATGGCGCGCGCGAGGCGAAGCCGCGTGATCCCGGGGGCGCGCTCCGACGTCTGGCGAGTCGTCTCGGACCCATACCATCTCCCGCGCTGGTGGCCGAACGTCGCACGGGTCGAGAGCGTCTACGAACGGAAGGGCGGCTCGGGGTCGCAGTGGACCTTGGTCTTCGAGACAAAGACGGGGAAGTCGGTGCGCGCAGACTTCCGCTGCCGTTACTCGCGCGCTCCGGAGGCTTACGGCTGGGAACAGGAGATCCCAGGCTCGCCGTTCGCGAAGTACCTGCGGTCGGCCGTGACCGAAATCGCCCTGAGCGACGCTGAGGGCGCCACGTTGATCGAGATCCAGACCGATCAGCGCCTGCGCGGACTCTCCCGCTTTGGCGGCGGCGGCATGCTGAAGCGCGCGACCGGGCGGCAGCTCGACGACGCGCTCGACGCGCTCCAGCGGTCGTTCGCGACCGAAGGCGGCGAAAACGGTGAATGATGCCTGACCCGCAACCGCCGATGAAGTGGTGGGGGTGGGGCGATCCGGGCCGCGGGGAGGAGCTTCCCGCCCACGTGATCGAGTTTCTGCGCAGCGAACTCGGCGTCTCCGGTGAGGCGACGCCGCCCGTGCGCCTCGAGGAAGTTGAGCTGCCCGACAGCGCGCTGCCGGATGCGGCTGGACGCGCCCTCGCGGGTGTGGTGGGGGAGGAGTGGATCCGAGAGGACCGTTTGAGCCGTGTCACCCACGCGGCCGGCAAGGGCTATCCCGACCTGGTGCGGCTGCGCGCCGGGCATGCGTCGCCCGCGCCCGACGCGGTCGTCTACCCGGCCGACGCCGAAGCGGTGCGATCGGTGCTCGACCGCTGCGCCTCGGAGCGCGTCGCCGTCGTCCCATTCGGCGGGGGCACGAGCGTGGTCGGCGGCGTCGAACCCGTGGCGGACGGCATGGGCGCCGTGGTCTCCCTCGACCTCGGCCGTATGGCCGGGGTCGAGGGAGTCGACGAACGCTCCCTGACGGCGGACCTCGGCCCCGGCATGCGGGGGCCGCAGGTGGAGCAGGCGCTCGGAGCCCGTGGCTTCACGGTCGGCCACTTTCCTCAGTCGTTCGAGTACGCAACGGTCGGCGGTTGGGTCGCGACCCGTTCAGCCGGCCAGGCCTCGACGGGGTACGGCAGCATCGAGAAGCTCGTCTGCGGTCTGCGCTGTGTGACTCCCGCCGGCCAGATCGAGCTGGCGGCGCTTCCCGCGACCGCGGCGGGTCCGGGTCTCAGGCAAATGCTCGTCGGCTCGGAGGGGGTGCTGGGCGTGATCACGCAGGCGACCCTGAAGATCCGCCCCAGGCCACAGCAGCGCCGCTACGAGGGCTGGATGTTCCGCTCTTTCGAGGATGGGGCGGAAGCGTTGCGAGGGCTCGAGCAAGGCCGTGTCGTCCCGGAC
Organism: Actinomycetota bacterium; assembly: GCA_046725795.1. Classification (GTDB taxonomy): domain Bacteria; phylum Actinomycetota; class Thermoleophilia; order Solirubrobacterales; family JBBDJG01; genus JBBQKG01. Next base: position 15,912 of record JBKOZI010000011.1, on the reverse strand, counting down.
GTCGCGCGCCTCTCGGACGAGGAGGAGACGCGGCTCTCGCTGGCGCTCACCGGGGCGGATTCGCTGAAGCAGCGCGCCGGCAAGGGCTACGTGCGCATGCGCGGCTACGCCGGCGGCTGCATTGTCGTACTCGGCTTCGAGGGCGAGCGCAACGATGTCGCGCGGCGCGCGGCGCTTGCCGGCAGGCTGCTTCGCCGCGCCGGCGGCCTCTCGCTGGGGTCTGCCCCCGGACGCGCCTGGGCGCGCGGGCGCTACGAGGGACCCTACCTTCGTGACGCGCTGCTCGGTCACGGCGTGATGGCCGAGACGCTCGAGACCGCGCACGAGTGGTCGCGCCTGCTCGAGCTCCACCACGCGGTCCGCGGAGCGATAAAAGGTGCGCTCGAGGCCCGCGGGACCCCGGGCCTCGTAATGTGCCACGTCTCGCATCTGTATCCGAGCGGCGCGTCGCTCTACTTCACGTTCCTCGCTCCCCAGCAGCAAGGCGCCGAGCTCGACCAGTGGCGCGCCGTCAAGACCGCTGCCTGCGACGGCATCGTGCGCGCCGGCGGCACGATCACCCACCACCACGCGATCGGGCGCGATCACGCACCGTGGATGCGATTCGAAGTCGGCGACGTGGGGCTCGAGGCGCTTCGCTCGGTAAAGGAGCGCCTGGACCCCGCTGGGATCATGAACCCCGGGAAGCTGTTTCCGTGAGCGATCTGCCCGCTCAGATCCTTCCGCACGAGCAGACGCTCGACGGGACGCTCGGACTCGAGCTCGTGGAGGTGAAAGACGACGTGATCCGCGGCCGCCTCCCGGTGGAGGATCGCATCCGGCAGCCGTACGGCATCGTGCACGGCGGTGCGATGTCGGCGATCGCCGAGTCGCTCACCTCGCTGGGGACGGCGCGGGGAGTGCTCGCGGACGGCAAGATCGCGATGGGCCAGGAGATAAATGCCAGCTTTATGCGCCCGATCAGCCAGGGCCACGTGAACGCGCTCGCCCGTGTCCGGCGCCGAGGACGGACGGCGTGGAACTGGGAGGTCGAGATCACGGACGACGACGGACGGCTGTGCGCCCTGCTTCGCGCGACGATCGCGGTGCGGGACTCTGGCTCCGGCTAGAAAGGCCACTAGGTCCTCCGTGGCGCTCTACGTCGGGACCTCGGGCTGGTCCTATCCCGAGTGGCGCGGAGACTTCTATCCCGACAGGCTCCCGCAAAGCCGCTTCCTGTCCTTCTACGGCGAGGCGCTCACCGCCTGCGAGGTGAACGCAACCTTCTACCGGGTTCAGCCCGCGTCGGCACTCGAGCGCTGGGCCGCCTCCGTACCTTCCTCGTTCCGGTTCTCGGTCAAGGCGCACCGCCGCCTCACGTACCGCCGGCAGCTGGCGCCGGATGCCGAGAGCGAGTCGTTCGCGCGCGAGTTCGCAGCATCGCTTTCCCCACTGGGCGCGAAGCTTGGCTGCGTCCTGCTCCAGGTGCCGGAGTTCATCGAGCGCGACGACGCAGCGCTTTGCCGGCTGCTGCACGTGATGCCGCCCGGCCTCGCATTCGCCTGCGAGCTACTGAACCCATCCTGGCAGGCGCCCGAGGTCGCGAGCGCGCTCGCCGAGCGCGGGGGCACGGTCTGTGTGCGAGAGGAGGAGGGCGCGGTGTTGTCCGCGCTTCCGCCCGGGCCACTGGCGTACGTGCGGCTCAAGGCCGAGCACTACGACGAAGGAGCACGGCAAGCGCTGCGGGCGCTCTTCGAGCGCGAGGCGGCGGATCGTGACGTCTACGTCTTCGCCCGCCACAAGGGCGTGCCGGCCGACGACCCGCACACAGGCGTGGGCCTCGCCCGCTGGCTCGTAAACCCCTAACCCCGAAACTTGTTCGTGATGGGAAGCCGCCGGTCTCGCCCGAACGCCTTGGGGCTGATCTTGATTCCTGGAGGCGCCTGGCGGCGCTTGTACTCGGCGAGGTCGACCAGGCGGATCACCTTGTCCACGACCTCCTCGGGCAGACCCCGCCGGATCATCTGGTCGCGGTCCTGGTCCTCCTCCACGTACAGCTCGAGAATCGCGTCGAGCATGTCGTACGCCGGCAGCGAGTCCTGGTCGGACTGATCGGGCTTCAGCTCCGCTGAGGGAGCGCGCGCGAGGATCGACTCCGGGATCAGCTCTCGAGCTGCGACGGCGTTCCGGTACCGCGCGAGCCGGTAGACCCACGTCTTCAGCACGTCCTTGAGGACCGCGAAGCCTCCTGCCATGTCCCCGTAGAGAGTCGTGTAGCCCACCGAGTACTCGCTCTTGTTGCCCGTGGTGAGGACCAGCCACCCGAACTTGTTGGAGATCGCCATCAGCAGGTTCCCGCGGATGCGCGCCTGAACGTTCTCCTCTGCGACTCCCGGCTCAGTTCCCGCAAAGGCCTCGGCGAGGATCTCGTCGAAGGCTCGCATGGCAGGCGCGACTGGCAGCTCGAAGCGCTCGATGCCGAGGTTGTCGGCGAGCTTGCGTGCGTCCCGCTGGGTCTCGTCAGTGGAGTAGGGCGAGGGCATCACCGCGCATAGGACGCGCTCGGGCCCCAGCGCGTCGACCGCTACGCAGGCCGTGAGCGCGGAGTCGATTCCGCCCGAGAGACCGAGCACGACCCGCTCGAACCCGTTCTTGTCGACGTAGTCGCGCGTGCCAATCGAGAGCGCGGCATAGACCTCCGCATCGGGGTCGAGCGGCTTCGCGCGCGGGCCTCCCACCGCGGTCGCGCCGTGGTGTGCGGGGGCCTCCACCGCTGCGAGCGTGGGAACGGTGAGCCGCCGGCCACGCGCGGCGGGGCGGTGGCGTGTGTCCCGCAGCCGTGCTTGCTGGGACGTGGACGGGTCGATGTCGCACACGATCAGTTCCTCCTCGAACTGTGGACCTCGTGCGATCAGCTCTCCGTCCTGGTCGACGACGAGGCTGTAGCCGTCGAAGACGAGCTCGTCCTGCCCTCCGACCAGGTTGCAGAAGACCACGTATGCGAGGTTGTCCCGCGCCCGCTGGATGAGCATGCGCTCACGCTGAGCGCCCTTGCCTCTGTGGTACGGGGACGCGGAGATGTTCACGATCACCTCGGCGCCGGCGAGCGCCTCGTCGCTCGCGGGCGGGCCGGGCTCCCAGATGTCCTCGCAGATCGTGAGGCCGAGGGTCGCGCCGTTCACGCGCAGGAGCGCCGGGCTGTCGCCGGCCTGAAAGTAGCGCTGCTCGTCGAAGACCCCGTAGTTCGGCAGGTACATCTTCCGGTAGACGCCCTGGACCCGGCCGTCAGCGAGCACTGCGAGCGCGTTGTAGACGTCCTCGGCGTGGTCCGCGAATCCGACGATCGCGACCATGTCGCCCACCTCGGCGGCGATCTCGTCCAGCGTCCGGCGCCCGGCTGCCATGAAGTGGGTCTTCAGCAACAGGTCTTCGGGCGGATAGCCGTTCACCGCCAGTTCGGGGAACACGGCGATCTGAGCCCCCTCTCGCCGGGCACGCCCGAGCGCATCGACGATCGCGGCGGCGTTGCCGTCGATGTCGCCGACGGTCGTATTGAGCTGGGCGAGCGCGATGCGCAGAGGCTGCGCGACTGCGGCCATCGACCTGATTCTACGAGCGGTTTCGGTCCCGCCAGGGGCCGTTTCCCGGCTCGCCGGACGGATTACTCAGGTTTAGCGCTCCCCGAAGGCTGGGTATCCACATTTTCGGCAGTCCCGTACGACACACTTCCGAGCTTGAGAGAAGCCTGACCCAGGGGACCAATTTGGCCCGGTTTCCCAACTCGGGAGAGCCAAGCGCAGGCCCGGTCCGACGCCCGGGCCTGCGCTCGTTCTAGACGCTAGTCTTCGCGCCTGATCGTCAGGAGGAGGAACTCGTCGCCGTCCGGCGTGGAGGCTTCCTCAACCTTGACCGCGTCGACCAGGCGCTCGAGTGATCCGCCGAGACCGGGGACCTCGAGCTCGGACAGCAGGCCCCGTGCGCCGCCTTCGCGCAGCGGGCCGACCCTGAAATCGAGCGCTCCCTCGTCGTCCTCGATCGCGAGGCCGACATCGCCACCGGAGACGTAGCCCTCCGCGTGCGCGGAGATCGCGTCGCTCACGAGCACTGCGTCCGCGAGCCTGTCGAGCGGAAAGTCCGCACGCGCTGCGAGCATCGCCGTGACCCGGCTCGAGATCGCCGAAACGAGCGGCCCGGGCACGATCGACATCCCGGCTGTCGGCGCGCCCTGCTCGGCATCCTCGTCCGAGAGGCGATCGGCGCGGATATTGTCGCTCGAGTCGCTGTTCGGGGCGGCGAAGATCATGTGCACGTCCAGGCCGCCGCCCGCGCGCCCACGGATCTCGAACTGGCGTGAGAGCGCCGCGATCAGCGGCAGGCCGAGGCCGAGGCTGCGCTCCCCCGAAGGAACCGTGTTCGGCTGGAGACCGGCGCCGTAGTCGCGGACGAGCACGTCGACGGAGTCGCCGTTGCCCGGATCCGCCTGGACCTCCAGCAGGCCCGGCTCGTCTCCTGGGTAGGCGTGGATCACGACGTTGTTACACGCCTCCGTGACGGCCGTCCTGATGTCGGAAAGAAAATCAGGGTCGAGCTCGTATGCGTCGCCGAGGCCCGTCAGCGCCTGGCGAACGACCGCGACGTTCTCCGGCTTAGCGGGCAGGCGGATCCTCAGCGCCGTCACGCCGGAGTGTCTCCGCGCGCGGCTTCGATCGCGGCCTGGCGTTCGCTGTGCACCGGCAAGACCGGCACGAGACCTGTGATGTCGAGCACGCGCCGCACCGGCCCGGAGTCGTCCTGACCAAGCGCGACGGCGAATCCGATGCCGCGCTCATCGGCCCGGCGCCTCGCCTCGAGCAGCACGCGCAGGACGGAGGAGTCGACGAAGGTGGCGGGCGTCAAATCGATCACAAACGGCATCCCTTCCGCCAGCAGCACGTCAAGCTGCTCGCTCAGCGAGGGTGCGGTATAGACGTCGTGCTCCCCTTCCACGACGATGACCGCCACCCCGTCTCCCCGATCGACGGCGATCCGGTTCTCCTGCACGCGCAGAGAATACCCGGAATACCCCGGGACGTCGGAAACCGTCGTGCCCTACGGCAGAGCGGAGCATGCGCCGGAGGCGCGTGCCCGAACGCGCCCTACAGCAGAGTGGAGCATGCGCCGGAGGCGCGTGCTCCAAACTGGTTCAGACGTCGTAATACAGCGCGAACTCCCAAGGATGAGGTCGCAGCCTCACAGGATCGATCTCGGCGCTCCGTTTGTAGGCGATCCAGGTGTCGATCACGTCCTGCGTGAAGACGTCACCCTGCAGCAGAAATTCGTGATCGGCCTCCAGCGCGTCGATCGCCTGCTCCAGCGAGCCGGGCACGGTCGCGATCTTCGCGAGCTCGCTCGGCGGTAGCTCATAGAGGTCCGCGTCGACCGGCAGGCCGGGGTCGAGCCGCCGCTGGATCCCGTCGAGGCCCGCCATCAGCATCGCGCAGAAGGCCAGATACGGGTTGGCGGTTGGGTCGGGCGGGCGGAATTCGAGTCGCTTGGCATTTGCCGAAGCGCTGTACACCGGGATTCGCACGGCGGCGGAGCGGTTGCGCTGCGAGTAGACGAGGTTGACGGGCGCCTCGTAGCCCGGCACGAGCCGCCGGTAGCTGTTGGTCGTCGGCGCGCAGAACGCGAGGATCGCCGGCGCGTGCGCCAGCAGGCCCCCGATGTAGTTGAGCGCTTCACGCGAGAGCTGTCCGTAGCCGTTGAAGTCGTACATCACGTTCTCGCCGCCCTTCCAGAGCGACTGGTGTACATGCATGCCCGAACCGTTCTCCTCGAACAGGGGCTTCGGCATGAACGTGACCGACTTGCCCGCGCGTGCAGCGACATTCTTGGCGACGTACTTGTAGAGCTGCACCTGGTCCGCCATCGTGAGGAGGGCGTTGAAGCGCATGTCGATCTCGGCCTGGCCGCCCGAGGAGACCTCGTGGTGGTGGAACTCGCACTCGATCCCCATGTCCTCCATCGTCGTGACCATCCGGGCACGCAGGTCGCCCGACGTGTCGCCCGGGGGGACGGGGAAGTAGCCCTCCTTCTGGCGGAGCTTGTAGCCGAGATTCGGCACGCCGTTGTGGGGCGCGCCGGTGTTCCAGAATCCCTCCGCGGAGTCGACCTCGTACATGGCCCGGTTCACCGTCTGCTCGTAGCGAACCGAGTCGAAGATGAAGAACTCCGCCTCCGGCCCCACGAAACAGCTATCGGCGATTCCCGTCGAGACCAGATAGGACTCTGCCTTCTGGGCGATGTAGCGCGGGTCGCGGGTATACGGCTCCCGCGTGATCGGGTCGATCACGTTGCACACGATCGACAGCGTCGCCTGCTCGTGGAAGGGGTCGATCACCGCCGTCGTCGCATCCGGCAGCAGGATCATGTCGGACTCGTGGATCTCCTGAAAGCCCCGGATCGACGATCCGTCGTAGCCGAGCCCCTCCGTGAACGTGTCTTCGTCCACCTGGCGGATCGAGAGCCCCATGTGCTGCCACGTGCCGGGCAGGTCCGTGAACTTGAAGTCGACCATGCGGACCTTGTGCTCGGCGGCCATCGCGAGCACGTCCTTGGGCAACACCTTGTGCCCATTCGACAGGTAGCTCTCGATCGTCAGCGTCTCTCCGTGAACAGCCACTACTTGACCTCCTCGGCGTCCGCCTCCGCGTCCGCGCCCTTGACCTTGGGCAGCCGGCTCAGGAGGTCTTCGAACTTCACGCCCGTGAGCGCCTCGATCATCTCGGGCAGCTCGGCCACCACCTTCGAGACCTCACCGGAGATCTTCGACGCTCCCGGACCCGAGCCGTTGCCGCCGATCATCACGATCTTCTCGGTCCGCGAGAGCGGCTCCGAGACGGCGGCCGCGAGCTGCGGCAGGATCGAGAAGAGGCGGTCGGCGATCGCCGCTTCGTTGTACTCGCCCCACGCCTTCGCCTTCGCCGTCATCGCCTCGGCGTCGGCCAGCCCTTTGAGGCGCCTCGCATCTGCGTCCCCGGCGCCCAGCGCCGCGAGGCGCTCTCGCTCGGCGTCCGCGAGCACCTCGATCTTGCGCGCCTCTGCGCTTGCCGGCTCGAGCACCTGGGCCTCGAGCTCGCGCTTGCGGCGGTTGACCTCGGCGTCCATCAGCTCGATTGCCTTCAGACGCTCGACGATCTCGACCTGGAGCTGCTCCGCGCGCACCTGCTGCGAGGTGATCGCCTTCTGCAGCTCGTAGGCGAGGTCGGCCTGCGCCCTGTGGTTCTGGACCTCGAGCTCATACTTGGCCTTGTTGCTCTCGTAGTCGCGGCGGGAGGCCTCGATCTCGGTGTCGGCCGAGTAGCGCGCCGCCCGCGCCTCGCGCTCGGCCTCAGCCTCGCCGCGAACCGCGTCGCGCTTCACCTGCGCCGTGCGTGGGCGACCGAGCGCCTCGATGTAGCCCTGCTTGTCGGTCACGTTGCGGATCGTGAGCGACACGATCTGAAGTCCCATCGCGTCGATGTCCGGCTCGGCCAGTGAGCGCACCTCGGCGACGAGGCGCTTGCGCTCGCGGTAGATGTCCTCCACCGACAGCGACCCGATCGCCGAGCGGAGGTGGCCCTCGACCGCTTGCATCGCGGTGCGGACGATGTCCTCAGGGCCACGCGACAGGAACTGCTCGGCGGCCCGCTCGATGCCCTGGTCGGAGCTTTCGACTTTGACCATGCAGACGCCGTCCACCTGGATCGGCACGCCGTGCATGCTGTACGTCTCGGCGGTGCGCACGTCGAACTGCATGAGCTCGAGCGACAATCGCTGCACCTTCTCGCGGAACGGGCGCACATAGGTGCCGCCGCCGCGAATGATCCGGTAGCCGGCGCCCTTTCGGTCGCGCCGCCGTCCCGAAATGATCAGGACCTCGTTCGGCCCGATCTTCGTGTACTGATGCGCCCAGATCGCAAATGCGATCACGAGCAAAGCGAGCGCGACGCCCCCGCCGATCACCAGGATCAAGGCAAGCGTGCTCATTGCAGGGTGACCTCCTCATCCGTTACTGCCTCTCCAAACTGGAGCCGCGGGAACTCGATCCCGCCGCTGTCCCACGCCTCGCCGGGCCGCTCCTGCGACCCGTCGGCGGGCTCCTCCACCTCGACCGTGTCCTCGAAGCGCAGAAAGCCGCTTCCGGACAGGTACTGGCCGACACGCGCCGCCAGCGCGGACTCGTCGTTGCCGGCAAACACCGCGATGCCCTCGTCATGGAGGGCCGTCAGGAGCTCGCCCGCCGCGGTCCGTCGCAGGGGCAGCTCGAGCCGCACCGGCTCGTCACTTTCGAGCCAGCTCACGAGGCGCCGCCCGACGTCGTCCGTGAGCTGCTCCGTACGCGCCCAGATCTCGGGCTGGACCTGACTCGCGTAGAGACTTGAAGCGTCGCTGATCCGCCCGTTCTCGGTAAGGCTGTTCCCGACCAGCCGCAGAAGCGAGGCGACGTCGCTCGCCGCAGGCGGCGCGTCGAGCTCCTGCCGTCCGGCCCGCCGGCGCTCTTCCGGCCGCAGCTCGGTGGCCTCGCCGAGCACCCCGATCACGAGACCCTCGGACGAGCGACCCTCGACCGACGCGAACCAGAGATCCGGGTCGTCCAGGCTGCGGATCACCGCGGCGGGCGCGACCAGCCTCAGATCCGAGGGCCGCACGACACGGATCTCGACCTGCGAGGGATCCGAGACGTAGCCCCCGTTGACCAGGTAGCGGCAGACGCTGCGGCGAATCGACGCGAGGTCGTCGCCCTTCAGATTCGCACCCGCGATCATCGGGCAGACGAGCCTGCCGCCCTGCTCGTAGACCGGAAGCGAAAGGTCCGATGCAGGCGCCCGAAAGTACGCGAGCGGCAGGGAGCCCGCGGGGGCAAGGGCCTCCAGCATGCGGCCGACCTTGGCGCGCAGCGCCTCGACGTTCGCTGCCTCGAGCTCGCTCCCGGCGACCTCGCAGTAGAAGATCTCCTTGAGGATGGGGTGGGGGTGAGGGTTGACCCGCTTGAAGACCGGGATCGCAGCCGAGGCCTCGCCGCTGAAGCCTGCCCTGAGGCCGAGCCGGAAGCGGTAGAGGGGTAGGTCGGGTGGGTTGTGAGCGCCCATTTCCACCGCGGCCTCGCGGTTGCGCTCGAGGTCGATCGGGACGGGCTCGTGGCTCATCCCGGTCGCGCGCATGTCCCGGGCGAGTCCCCGAAGAACGCCGCGGACCTTCAGTCTGGCCACGTCAATAGCCCCAGCCGACAGGCGCCTCGTGGCGGAGCACTTCCTCGCCGCGCTCGCCGGTGCGGATCCGGACCGCCTGCTCGATCGGCCAGACGAATATGCGCCCGTCGCCCGGCTGGCCGGTGTACGCCGCGGCGACGACTGCCTCGACCGCCTGGTCGACGACGTGGTCGGGAAGCACGCTTTCGACCTTGATCTTGGGCAGCAGGCTGATATTCGCGCGCGACCCCCGGTACTGCTCGGTGTAGCCCTTCTGGCGCCCGCAGCCCATCACCTCGGTGACAGTCAGACCGCTGGCGCCGACCCCGTCGAGAGCGTCCTGCACCGCCTGGAGCCGCTCCGCCCTGATGATCGCCTCAACCTTCTTCATCCCTCGACCCTCTCTTTCTCAAAGCTCGTCGCGGTTGGGTAACGGTGCCACGTCGCCGCCCAGGGAAACCGGAACGGGACGAGGCGCCGGCCGCTGCGCAGGCGCGGCGGGTGGGTGGTACTCGGACCCTGGCACCGGCATGAACTGCTCCGGGTAGCCCCACATGCCGTGCTCCACGAGGTCGAGGCCGTAGCGCTCCTCCTCGGGCTTGACGCGCAGGCCATAGGTGAGCCTGATCAGGAAGAAGACCGTGAAGCTGATCGCGAACACCGATGCGAAGGCGGCTGCGATTCCGAGTGCCTGCACGCTGAGCTGATCGAACGACCCGTTGTACCAGATACCGGACGTCCCGATCGCGTTCAGATCCGCCAGCCGCGGTGAAGTGAATATCCCGCACGAGAGCGTGCCCCAGATGCCGGCAAGGCCGTGGGCGGAGAGGGCGCCGACGGGGTCGTCGAGCACCTTGTCGATCGCGATCACGCCGAGCACGACGATAATCCCGGCCACGAAGCCGATGATCGGCGCCGCCCAGTACTCGACGTAGCCCGAGGGAGCCGTGATCGCAACGAGTGCCGCGATCGCGCCGTTGCCGGTCATGCCGATGTCGACCGTGCGGGTGCGTAGCCAGATCATCGCCATCGCCCCGATCACTCCCGCCGCCGCTGCGAGGTTCGTCACCACCACCACCTCGGCGAAGCGCCCGCCGATCGCGCTCAGAGTCGAGCCGGGGTTGAACCCGAACCAGCCGAACCAGAGGATGAAGATCCCGAGACCGACGATCGGCATCGAATGGCCCGGGATCACGTTCGGCTTCCCGTCCGGCCCGAACTTGCCCTGACGCGGCCCGAGCAACAGCAGCGCCGCCAATGCGCCCGTCGCCCCGATCAGGTGGACGACGGTGGAGCCGGCGAAGTCCTGCATGCCGAAGTTCGCCGACAGCCAGCCGCCGCCGAAGATCCAGTGGCTCACGATCGGATAGATCAGGGACGAGAACACGACCGCGTAGATCAGATACGCCCCGAACTTGATCCGCTCGAGCGTAGTACCCCAGACGATCGCGAGCGAGACCGCGCAGAAGACGAACTGGAAAAAGAACTTGGCCGGCACGACGGCGGACGAGAACGACATCGCGGGAAAGAGATCGCCGTTGCTTGTGTCGAGGAAGAACCCGTGCGTGCCCGCGAACCAGCCGGCGCCGCCGAACGCCAGCGCGAACCCGACCGCCCAGTAGCAGAGCGCCGCGATCGAGAAGTTGGCGAGCACCTTCGGGACGATCGTGCCCGCGTTCTTCATGCGCGAGAAGCCGATCTCAAGGAAGAGGAAGCCGGCCTGCATGAACATCACGAACACGGCCGCCACGATGACCCACGTGGTCTCGACGCCGACGGCTACATCAGGGAGCTGGGGTTCCATGGCGCGAGGTCCTTTCGGTCGCGGGCGCACAGCAATGCGCCGGGGTTACCGATCCAAGCGCGCATTGTCGGCGCCACGGCCGACGGCTTCTTTAGCCGCGCGTACAGGATTCGGAGGGGTCTCCTTGTCCACATGGACAAGGGCCCCTCGAGAGGCGTGTTTCTAGCCCGAGCCGTTGTGGGAGCGGGAGGCCGCCGACGTGCCGCGGGCGGCGGCTGCGGGCCGGCGCGCAGCGCGGCGCTTGCGGAGCCCCGCCGCGGCACGGAGCTCTTGGAGCGACTCGGTGATGCCGTTTGCCACGACCCTGAGGTCCGGCATCGCGTCGAAGTCGCCGAGCAGGCCGAAGTTCATCTTGCCGTTGTAGCTCATGACCGCTATGCAGAGCGCCTGGCGGCGCGCCAGCGGCGCAAGCGGGAAGAGGTCGAGCAGCTCGCGCCCGAGCACGTAGAGGGGGACCTGCGGACCCGGAACGTTCGTCACGACGAGGTTGAAGAACCGCTGTCGCGACTGCAGCCGGGCAGCCTGGGCCATCACGGTCGGCGGAGCGAAGCCGCTCAGCTGGGTGAGGACCTGCGCGCCGACGGCCTGCCCGCCCTGCTTCAGGTGTCCGAGCTCCTCCCGGAGGATGTGCAGCCGCTCGACCGGGTCGGGCTCGTAGATCGGCAGCGGCGCCATCATCGCTGCGACGCGGTTGCCCATCGTCTGGTTGTACTCGTCTTCGCGCCGCACGCTCACCGGCACCATCGCTCGCAGCGTGAGCTCGTCGACGTTCTCGCCCCGATGCTCGAAGAAGCGCCGCAGCGCCCCGGTCACGATCGTGAGGACGACGTCGTTCACGGTCCCCCCGAGCCGGTCCTTGATCGCCTTCAGCTCGTTCAGGTCGGTTCGTACCCAGTCGTAGCGCCGGTGCGGCCCGATGTCGACGTTGAGCGGGGAGGAGGGCGCGGCCAGCCCCGTGCGAGCCAGCGACCCGATCGCAGACAGCGTGTCCATCCCGGCGCGGGCGATCTGACGCGGCGCCCGGAACACGGCGCGCGCGGAGCGCACGATCTCGGCAGGCTGAGTGGCGCGCTCGATCAACGCTTCTCCGAGCAGCTGTGCCGAGGTCGGCTCCGGTCGCGGGTGCCAGCGGGCGTCGCTGGCGGGCGGCGTCGTCGGCTCGGCCGCGGTGTCGAACAGAACCGCGGTGATGTCGACTCCCGCGATGCCATCCACGAGCGCGTGGTGCGTCTTCGAGAGCAGCGCGAAGCGGCGCGCATCCGACGGCGAGTCCTCGCCACGCTCCAGGCCCTGGACGAGCCATATCTCCCAGAGCGGCTTGGTCCGGTCGAGTTGCTGCGAGAAGACGCGGCTCGCGAGGTTCTTGAGCTGCTCCTCTGAGCCGGGCGGCGGCAGCGCGGTGGCGCGCACGTGGTACTCGAGATTGAAGTGCGGGTCGTCGACCCAGACCGGTCGTCCCTGATTGAGCGGGACGAACCGCAGTTTCTGCCGGAAGCGCGGTACCAGCGACAGCCGGGATTCGATGTGCCCGAGGAGATCCTCATAGCTCGGCGGCGGACCCTCGAAGATGGTCACCGACGCCACGTGCATGTGTGACGCAGCGTCCTCGAGATGCAGGAACGATGAGTCGAGCGCTGTCAGGCGGTCGGCCGGCACGGTCTGGGAATCTTGCCGTATTCCAGCCCGAAAGCAAGCCCGAGGGCGGGACTTGTTGCGCTACCGCTGGTCTGGGCCTGCCGCGGCAGGTCGCGTGTGCGGGGACGCGGCGGAATGCGCCGGAGACGGGCGAAGCTGATCGCGGATCGCGGCCGCGTCGAGATTGTCCTTTGCCTTCTCCAGAAGGCCAGCACGCGAGTCCGCGTGGTGCGGGTAGTCGGCCCAGCCCGCCGCCACCTTGAAGCTCGATGGGTCATGGCCGAGCGCCTGGAACTCGTTCTGCATCACGTCCGTGATGGTCTCCGCAACACTGGCCGCGCCTTCTGCGTTCGTCTCGGGAGCGATCACCGCGAATCGCCGGCCGCCGAGGTGCCCGGCGCCATCCTCGATGCGGAGCCGATCGAGCAGCGCGCGGGTGGCGGCGGAGGCGACACGGTTGTCCTGGGGCCCGGAGATCTCGAAAAGCACAACGGAGAGCGGGCGGGCGTGCCGCGCGGCCCTGGACAGCTCGCGATCGAGCATCTTCACAAACCCATGCTCATCGAGGACGCCCTCGTCGAAGAGGCGCCGCCCGACAACGCTCTCCCGCTCTGCGATCACGGCCCGCAGGATCAATACCAGCCCGCAGAGCACGACGAGCACCGAGAGAAGCAGCGAGATCCTGAGCGCCTCGACGCCGGCATCTTCCTTGTCGAGAAGGATGAGTCCAGCCGCCAGCAGGACCGCAATGATCACGACCTCGACGACACCCGTCCGAACGGGCAGGAAGCAGACCGCGAGGGCGATCGCGAAAGTCACGAGCATCATGAGGTCGTCTGCGACCGCGCCCGAGGCATGGGCGAGCGCCGTTATGTAGACCGCCATCAGGACGAAGAGAAGGTTCAGGAACGCCTTCGGAAGTCGCGCCCAGGGGAGAACGAAGGTCACCAGGGCGATCACGGTCGCGGATAGCACAACCATTCGTGTCGCGGAGACGTCCATCTCCGGGAAACGCAGCGGCTTGACAGTCGCAAGCGCGCCGAAGAAGGCGATCGCCGCCCAGATCCCGGCAGCGATCTTTCCAATCGCCTGTCGTTCGAGGGCGGGCTCGGACGGTGCGGATGCCGATGGCGGGTACGCAGGTTCCATGGCTTCGGGATTGATCGGCATCCCGAGCGAGGATTTGAGCCTCGCGAGCGCTTCTGGCCGGGTTTTCCCAGCGGCGGGCGGCGCTCAGCCGCCGCCGTAGACCACCACGAGATCGGTCACGAGACCCGCCGTGAACCCGACCGAGAGCATCCAAAGGCCCAGTTCGCGGTGGCCGTAGCGCCGCATCGCGTTCCAGACCTCGCCGATCACGTACAGGATGGCGCCACCCGAGACCGCGTAGAAGGCAAGCTCGAGCGGCTCAGAGGTGACGTTGTAACCGACCATCGACCCAACGAACGTGGGACCCCCGCCGACCAGCCCGGCCAGCGCAAGCCAGCTCCACGACGGCCGTACGTTCCCGAGTGGGCCCACGATCCCGAAGCCCTCCGTCATGTTGTGGAGCGCGAAGCCGACGATCAGCACAGTCGCCAGGCCGATCTCGCCGGTGCTCGCCGAGACACCGATCGCCAGGCCCTCGGCGAAGTTGTGGAGCCCGATCGCGACCGCGATCGTCATGCCGGTCCGCAGCGCGCGGGCACGCTGGAGTGCGCTCTCGGCCACGATCGCATCCGCCTGCTCGACGGTGATCGCGTCGGTCGCGCCGCCTGCGATCGGCGGGACGGGGCGGCTGCGCCGGTCTGGGCGCATCCAGCGCTCGACGACCGCCAGGCCGGCCGTGCCCGTAGCGAAGCCGGCCGCCAGCAGAAGCGACAGGCCGGCCGCGTCGCCGAAGCTGCGCTCGTCTTCCTTGAACCCCTCGACCGCATGCTCGACGATGCCGAATGCGTGCTCGAACACGTCAACGAACAGGAACGCCAGCACGCCGACCGAGAACATCGCAAGCCCCACGCGCATCCGCTCCGACAGCAGCTGCAGGCGCCCGAACGGCAACCCGACATAGATCGTGAAGCCGGCGAGCGCTCCGAGTACGACGGTCTCTTCGAAGGTCAAGGGGCCTCTCCAGTCGAAGACATTAGGGCTACCTAAGCGACTGCGCGCCGCATCTTAGGCGGCCCTAAGCGACTCGTCAAGTAATCCTAATCGTGCGGGGAACCAGCGGGGGCCATGCAATTCCCGTTGCAGGTGGGGTGGGGGCCGGTAAGCGGAGTCTCAGGCGGCGAGCTCCAGGTGCCGGTTGAACCAGTCGGCCGAGAGCTCGGCAACCTGCTCGAGAGCGCCGGGTTCCTCGAAGAGATGGGTGGCGCCGGGAATTACGGCGAGCTCCACAGGCGCTCGGAAGAGCGACAGGACCTCTTGGTTGAGGCGCAGGACCTCGACGTCGGCGCCGCCGATGATCAGGAGCGTCGGCGCCTGGACCTCGGGCACTCGCGCGGAGGCGAGATCGGGACGGCCGCCGCGTGAGACGACCGCATCCACGTCACCAGGCCGCTCGGCCGCCGCGATCAGGGCCGCCGCGGCGCCCGTGCTGGCGCCGAAGTAGCCGCGCCGGAGAGGTCCGAGCGCGGGCTCATTGACAACCCAATCCGTCGCGGCCACGAGGCGCTCCGCCAGCAGCCCGATGTCGAACACCTTTCGGCGGTCGCGCGCCTCGTCTTCGGTGAGCAAGTCGAACAGCAGGGTCCCCAGGCCACGGTCGTTCAGTATCGCCGCCACCTGGCGGTTTCGCGGGCTGAGCCGGCTGCTGCCGCTGCCGTGCGCGAACAGCACGAGCCCGCGCGGCGCCTCGGGCAGGTTGAGGTCGCCTTCGAGCGTGCGCCCAGCGGCGTCGATGCGGACGGTCGAGGGGAGGGACGTCGGCATAGTTCTGAAACTAGCGCCGATGCGCACGGATTCAATGCTCGATAACGCGGGTTATGTCAACCCGCCGCGTTCGGCTTGCCAAGCGGGACTGCGCCCGCTTTTGAAAGAACTTTGGAAAAAGCGGTCACGCGCCTACCTGCTCCAAGCGCCGCTGCGTGTTCGCCCGTTCCAGGTAGGCGTCCAGGAGCCCGGCGGCGCGCCTTCGCGTTCACGCCTGCGGCGATCATGTAGGAGGCGCACGTGTGTCGGGCCTCGTGCATGGTGGTCCGGTCAAGTTTCGCCTTCCTCCAGGCCGTGTCGGCGTGCCTGACCACGGTCCCCGGGTCGAACGGCGTGGCGGCCGTCTTGCCGAACACCCAGGCCCTCGGAACGGCC
>JBKOZI010000010.1:0-20301 GCA_046725795.1 Actinomycetota bacterium | reverse complement strand
TGGTCGCGTGGGTCGCGGCGAGCTCCGCACCGCTCGCGATACCGAGCGCGGGCGGCCGGCTGCATCCGCTCTTCGCGCGGTACACGTCGGGGCTCCTTCCGGCGCTCCGCGAGGCGCTCGAGCGGGGAGCGCCACTGCAGGAGGCGTTCACCGCGCTCGACCCGGTCATCCTCGGGGAACCCGAGGTTGGTGCGTTCGGCGACCCGGATCGCCTGCTCTTCAACGTCAACACGCCCGATGACCTCCAGCGGGCGGAGATGATGCTCGGCCCCCGTTCACCAGGGTAAAGACGCGGTCCTAGCTAGTGGCCCGTCCCGAAACGTTCGACCTGAAATGGCGGCACCGGATCGCCGCATGGGGGCTTCGCCCCCACGGCGCCTGCGGCGCCTCCCCCCTTCGTCCTCGGTCGCCCGAATACTGCCCAGTATTCGGGCTTCCTGCGTCCTCGCCTGGCGACGCCCGGCCCTCGCCATTTCGAGGCCAACGTTCCGAGACGGACCACTAGGTCGACCGGCGACGAACGACCGGCGACGTTCTGAACACCCGGTCCCAAAGCGGCGAGGTAACGCCGAAGCCCCGGTCGGACTGCTGGAAGTGGTGACGGTAGTGGTACCGGCGAAGCACAAGGCTGAGCCGGTTCTTGGAGCGGTGGTGGTGCATGTGGTAGTGCGCCATGTCGTAGAAGAGATAGCCCATCAGGAAACCGGCGAAGGCGGGCAGCGCCCAGGTCGACCCGAGCACCGATCTGAACAGGAACCAGAACCCGATCGCCAGGGGGATGCTCACCGACGGCGGCATCACGAGGCGCATCGGATCGTGCGGGAAGTCGTGGTGCACGCCGTGGATGATGAAGTGGAGCCGCCGGCCCCAATGGCTGTCGGGCTGAAGATGGAAGATGAAGCGGTGGAGCAGGTACTCGCTCAGTGACCACGCCACGATGCCCAGGGCGAACACGCCGACGACGGCAGCTACGGAGAGGTCTTCGTGCCCGATCGCTCGCGCGAGCAGATAGCCGATCACGGGCAGGTAGATGAGCGGCGGCACCACTGGATGAACCCGGGAGCCCCACTCGAGAATCGGGTTCGCGAACATCCGCGGCGACACTTCCCGCGGAGTTTGCGACGCTGTCGCGGACCGCGTGCTCACAGCCGGGAGTCTAGAGGACGGTCCCTCTAGGATGGGGCCGTGAATGCGGCCTCGAAACCGCCTGTGCGCCAGGATCGGCGGCGTCGCAGGAACTCCGTGCCGCTCTTCGTGCACGGTCTGGTCGAGTACGGCGTCGGTGGACTCTCGATCGTGGCGCCGTTCCTTTTTTCCTTCGACTCCGACCCGGCCACTGTGGTGTCGATTCTGCTCGGCGCCGGGATCGTCGTGCTGGGGTTCCTCAACGAGGCGCCGACGGGCGTCGCTCGCAACATGCCGATTGCCTCCCACGTCGTGCTCGATTACGTCGTGAGCCTGGTCATGCTCGTCTCGCCGTTCATCTTCGGGTTCACCGACGACGCGGCCGCGACCGCTTACTTCATCGTGCTCGGCGTGGGGTTCCTGCTGCTCACGATCGCGACGCGGTACCGCGAAGCTTGAGCGAACCCGAGGCCGACCGGGTTAGGCGCGGTCTCGCAGCGCAGCTCGCAGAGTTGTCCACATCGCGGGCCGACCTCATCGGTTGGAAGGTGGGGCTGAACGTCGCGGCGGTGCAGCAGCACCTGGGGATCTCGAAGCCCGTGCTTGGCCATCTCACGACCGCGTCCATTGTCCAGCCGGGCTCGGTTCACTCACTTGCCGGTGGCAAGCGGATCGGGGTCGAGCCCGAGGTCGCGATCCACCTAGGTCCCGGCGGCGCGATCGAATCACTCGGTCCGGCGATCGAGATCGTCGATCTGGACCCGGCGCTCGACGAGCTCGAGTCGATCCTCGCCGGGAACGTCTTTCACCGGGGGGTCGTGCTGGGGCCTGCCGTGAGCGACGTCCGGCCCGCGGATCTGGTGGGGATCACGGCGACCGTCAAGAGAAACGGCGCTGTCGCCGAGCGCGCCCGCGTCGCCGACACCGGGGAGAATCCCACAGAGGTGGTCTCGCTGATCGCCGAGCGGCTCGCGCTGGTGAGAGAAGAGCCGCGCGAAGGTCAGGTGATCATCGCTGGGTCGCTCACGCCGATCGTGTTCGTCGAGCGGAGCGACTCGGTCGAGGTCGATCTGGAGCAGCTCGGCGCGCTCACGCTCGAGTTCGCCTGATCACCCATCGCTTCGCTCGTCCGAATATGCTCCGCATGAGCGACGAGGGAGGAAAGGCATGATGGACGCCAGCGAGAGAACCGACTCGATCACCGCTGATCAGGCCGCCGAGGCGACGACTCGGGAGCGGGCTACGCGAGCGCCGGGACCTGCGCGTGTGGCGCGTACATATTTCGATGCCGTCGCCGCCCGCGACGTCGACGCGATGGTCGCCTGCTGGGCAGCCGGTGGGATCGAGAACATCGCCCCGATCGGACAGCTGACCGCCCCGGAAGGTGTGCGGATGCTCTTCACGGAGCTCTTCGCGGCTGTCCCAGACCAGAAGTTCGAAGTGCTCAACCTGGTCGCGGCGCGAAACCAGGCCGCAGTCCGCTGGCGTGCGACCGGAACGTTCTGCGGCGGGCCCTTCCAGGGCATCGAGCCGACCGGTGCGCGGATCGAGCTCGAGGGGATCGACCTGCTGACGGTCGAGGACGGCTTGATCCAGCGAAACGACGCCTATTACGACGGCACGCAATTTGCCCGCCAGATCGGAATGCTGCCTCCGCGCGACAGCGTCGCCGAGCGTGGGATGACCAATGCGTTCAACGCGCGCACGCGAGTGACCCGCTCGCTCTTCAAGCCCGACGTGGTCACGGTCGCTGACGGCGTGTGGCTGGTGAAGGGCGGCTTCCCGGCGAAAATCATGAACGTCTACCTGATCAAGGATGGCGACGGCGTTGCCTGCTTCGACGCCGGTATCCGGGCGATGAAGCGTCAGATCGGTCCAGTTGCCGCCGGCCTTGGGGGGCTCACACGGGTCATCCTCGGCCACGGGCACCCCGACCACCGCGGTGCGGCCCCGGGACTGGGCGTGCCGGTCTTCTGCCACCCGGCCGAACGGTCGGACGCAGAGGGCGACGGCGGTGCGCACTACTTCAACTTCTCGCACCTCGAGCGCGGTTTCGCGCGCATCGGAATGCCGCTCCTGCTCAGGCTCTGGGATGGAGGCCCCGTCAAGATCGAAGGCACTCTCTCCGAGGGCGACGAGGTCGCGGGGTTCCAGGTCATGCACTTCCCGGGCCACGCGCCGGGGCAGATCGGCCTGTGGCGCGAGTCCGACCGGCTCGCCCTCGTGACCGACACGCTTTACACGCTCGACCCGCAGACCGGCCAGAAGGGCCCGCCGCGCGTTCCGCACAGAGCCTTCAACAAGGACACCGACGAGGCGCGGGCGAGCATTCGCAAGCTCGCGGCACTCGATCCCCGTTCGGTCTGGCCGGGACACGCGGATCCGCTCATGGGCACCAATCTGCGCTCGGAGCTCGAACGGGTCGCCGACTCCTAGGCACTACGACGAAGACGCGT
This sequence comes from Actinomycetota bacterium, assembly GCA_046725795.1. Lineage (GTDB taxonomy): Bacteria > Actinomycetota > Thermoleophilia > Solirubrobacterales > JBBDJG01 > JBBQKG01. Next base: position 16,720 of record JBKOZI010000010.1, on the reverse strand, counting down.
GCGCGGGTGCGAGGGATCGCGCCCGTGCAACATGCCGGCCGCGGCCTCGCGCAGGGCGTCCCGGAGCCGCTTGCCCATGCCGCGGCGGGGCAGCTCGATCTCGAGCTGGGCCGTGATCGAGGACGGTCCGACCTGCCGCGGTTCCCCGATCGAGTGCATCAAGCCGATCACTTTGGGGTTCTGGGTCAGGATCGTTGCGGTGAAAACCCCCACTCCCTCTTCGCGGGCGCGATCCGCAAGGGCCCCGAGCAGCGCTGTCCCGACGCCGCGCCCCTGCCAGCTGTCGACGACAGCGACCGCTACCTCGGCTTTGCGGCGGTTCCCTCCGCGTACGTACCGGGCCACGCCAAGCGGCTCGCCGAGCTCGCTGTGCGCGATGAGCGCTTCGTGGTCCTGGTGGTCCACCTCCGTGAGATACGCGAGGTCGCGTTCGCTCAGCCGCTGAAGCGGCGAAAAGAATCGGCGGTAGCGTGACTCCTCGCTGAGGTGCTCGAAGGCGGTCGCGATCGCACCCTTGTCATCGGTGCCGATCGGCCGAATCAGGATCGTCGAGCCGTCGCGAAGTGTGGCGGGCTGATCGGTGGCCACAGCAGTGGGAGTGCCCGGGGTGGGATTCGAACCCACACGCCGTGTCGGCAGCGGGGTTTAAGCCCGCCCTGTCTACCCAATTCCAGCACCCGGGCGCATTTGAAATGTTAAGCGTCCGTCCACCGTCCGGCGAATCGCAACAAGAGCGCTGCTACGGTGTTTCATCAGTCGCTTGGAAGCTGGCTTCGCGACAGGCACGAAGGTGGGTGTGCTCGGCGGCCGATCGCCGCTGCTCCGCCTGCAGTCAGACGAGCGCCTGATCGCCCTCCTCCGCGCCGGGAACGACGCCGCCTTCGATCTCCTCTTCAGCCGCTACCGCGGCCGCCTGCTGGCCTTCTCGCGCCACATGCTGGGGTCGAAGGAAGACGCGGAGGACATCCTCCAAGATGTCTTCGCCGCCGCCTACAACGCGATCCTCGCCGACCAGCGTGACATCAACGTGCGGCCATGGCTCTATCGCATCGCGCGTAACCGCTGCCTGAACCACCTGCGGCGCCCGGTGCCGGACGGTCGCGACACGATGGATGACCAGCTCGCTTCGGGCGGCGCCTCGACCGCAGACGTCGTGCACAAGCGCGCCGACCTTCGCCACCTCCTTGCCGACGTGCAAAAGCTTCCCGAGACTCAGCGCACCGCACTGCTGCTGCGCGAGATCGAGGCGCTCTCCTATGACCAGATCGCCGAGGCGATGGAGACCACCGTCCCGAGCATCAAATCGCTTTTGGTGCGGGCCCGCATGTCGCTGGCCGAGGCCTCCGAGGCACGGCAGCTGACCTGCGACGACGTTCGCATGCAGCTCGCGGAGGTCGCCGAAGGCCTTCGCCGTACCTCGCCGCCGCTGAAGCGGCACGTGCGTGACTGCGATGACTGTCGCAACTACCGCAAGCAGCTCCGCAAGACCAGCGTCGCGATGGCCGCGGTCTTCCCCGTCGGCCCCCTGCTCGCTTTCAAGAAGCTGGTGCTGGCCAAGGCCGGTGCGGCGGCGCTCGCCGGCGGTGCCGGGGGCAGCGGTGGTGGTGCGGCCGCCACCGGTGGTCTGGCCGCGGGCGCGACGAGCGGTGCGACTGCCGGCAGCGTGGCGGGCGGCGCGGCCGTCGGAGCCGCGACGTCGAAGGCGATTGCTGGGATCGCGGTCACCGCGATCATCGCGGGCGGCGCGGTGGAGGCAAAGCACGTGACGCGGCACGATCCGGCCCGTCCGGCCGCTCCGCATGCCGCCGGCCCCATCGCCGATTCCCCGAAGCAGACAACGGGCGGCGCCTCGCTGGTCGGCGCCCCGCCCTCCTTCGTCGAGAAGGCAAGAGCGAAGGCCAAGGCGGATGCGGCCGAGAAGCCGAAGGCGAAATCCAAGGGCGAAGTTGGGGCAACCGGCGCGGTCGGAACGACGGGCAACGGCGGCGTCGCCGATCCGAGCGCAGCCGATACCCCCGCGGTGACCACGCCGAACGGCAGTCAGCCTGCTCCATCCGCCAACGGCAGCACGACGGGGCCCCAGGGCGGCACGCCTGAGACCGGTGGCGCGGCACCGCCACCGCCTGACGCAAAGCCTCCCGCCCCGGTGGCGGGAAGCAGCTCGGACCCGGTAGCAGGGCCGACCGGCACGACCGGTCCCTAGAAGCTCCAGCCCCCTCGCCGGGCGCTCAGAGCTTGACGATCACTATCACCGCGGAAATGAGGACGCAGATGATGATGCCGATCTGCACGGCGATCCAGAAGGGAGGGATCGGTTGCCGCTGCATGACGGCGATGAATCTATCAGCGCTTCTCTTCTATGATGCCCGGCCATGTTCGCTCGCATAGTGGTCGGGACCGACGGCTCTGAAACCGCCAATCTGGCGGTCCGTGAGGCGACGGAGCTCGCAAAAAAGACGGGCGCGTCCCTTGACATCGTGAGCGCGTATGACCCGGTGCCGGCCTCGCGGCTTCGCGAGGAGCGGCTCGAGGCTCCGAGGGACATCGAGCACGCCGTGAATCCGCACGAGGACGTCAACGCGATCCTCAGCGAAGCCGAGCGCGAGATAGGGGAGGCCGGCGTCAAAGTGCGCACGTTCGCACGCCAGGGCGAGGCGGCCGATGCGATCCTGGACGTCGCCGAGGAACAGAACGCGGACCTGATCGTCGTGGGCAACAAGGGGATGACGGGGGCCAAGCGCTTTCTGCTCGGCAGCGTCCCGAACAAGGTGTCCCACCACGCTCCCTGTAGCGTGCTGATCATCCGCACTACGTAGCACCGAGCGGTCGTCCCCGCCCGAAACCCGGCCGGCGGCTTGCCGCCGGACGGCCAGTCGTTCTACTGCAGCGGCGCGGTCGCAGCCGCAGCGTTCAGCAGGCCGTACCCGTAGAGCTCGTCAGGCCCCGCCGCGCCGAGGTCACGGGCAGTGCCTTCGAGCCGCGCGACGATCGCCTCGGGCGTCGGGTCAGGTCCCAGCAGCCGCTCGCCCACGATGAGCGCTGCGGTCGCCGACACGTGCGGGACAGCCATCGAGGTTCCTTCGTAGCCACTCGGAAGCCCGAACCGGCGCGGGCTCGCGCCGCGGAACGTGTACTGGTAGACGTCGCGGCCCGGGTCCTCGAGCGGCCGGCAGTTCGGATCGCCGTCGAGCGGGGCGTCGGCACCGCCGCCCGGCGCGACCACGTCGAGCCCGGAACCGGTGTTCGAGTACTCGGCAAGGCACCCGTGCTCGGTCGTCGCGCCGACTGCGATCGTCTGCTTCGCGCGGGCCGGGTAGGCGACCCGAGTGTCTTCGGTGTTGCCCGCGGCCGCCACCAGGACCACGCCGGACCGGTTCGCCTGGCGAAGTGCGGAGATGACGTCGGGTATCTGTGCAGCCGTGAGCCCGATGTCGAACTCGAAGCTCATGTTGATGATCTTCGCGTGGTGCCGGGTCGCGAAGCGGATGCCACGCGCGATCGTGGCGACGTCGCCTTTCCCCTCGTAGTCGAGCACCCGCACCGGCATGATCCTCGCCTTGTAGGCGAGTCCAGTGACGCCGATCCCGTTGTTCGTCGACTGCGCAATGAGTCCGGCCACGAAGGTGCCGTGGCCGTTGCGGTCGTATGGCAGCCAGGTCCGGCGGACGAAGTCGTGGCCGCGCACGAACCGCTTCCGCCCGAGGTCCGGAGCCTTGTAGAAGCGGCCGTCGTCGGAGTTCCGGTACGCGACGCCGGTGTCCAGCACCGCAACGATGACGCCGCCGCCCCCGGGCACGCCCGCGTTGATCGCGTTCTGCCAGGCGTCGGGCGCGTCCACGCCGAACGGGCCCGCGAAGTTCCACTGGATGCTCGCCCATTCCCCAGGACCGCCGCGGCCCGGGTCGTTGGGGATCAGGGCGGTCGTGCTGGCGACGTAGTTCGGCACCGCATGGACGACGCCAGGGTCGGCCGCGAGCTTTGCCGCCGCCTTCCCGGAGGTCTGGTTGCCGATCACCTTGACCGCCTGCGTTCTGCCGTCCACCACGCCCGCCGAGCGCACGCCGGCGGCACGGCGGATCCGATCGCGCTCGGCGCCACCGGTGCCGAGCCGGTACTTGACCACCAGCTCGTCCGGCACCTGGTCAGCGGCAAGCCCCGGCGCCGGGAGGCCCGCGAGCACGGCGATCAGAAATGCAACAGCCGTCGCGAGGACGGCTCGGGACGAGGACTTCAATGTCGAGGAATTAGTGTTGCTCGATACTTGACCTGGTGGGCCGTCTACTTCTATCTGGTGTAACGCAGAAAGGAACATAAGTATCGGTGAGCCGTCCGGATATCGCCACAGTTCTTCGGGCTTCGACCGCTCGGTTGCGGACCTGAGCCCCCGTCAATGAAGGTTTGCGTAACCGGAGCGACCGGGTTCATCGGCGCCCACGTCACGGCAAAGCTCGCAACGGCCGGGCACGAGGTACGGGTCACGGTCCGCGACCGCCGCCGCCTCCGCGCGATCGAGCACCTCGACGTGGAGCCGGTGCAGGCCAACGTGCTCGACCGGCGCGCGATCCGCCGCGCATTCGAGGGTAGCGAGATCGTCTTCCATACGGCGGGCCTCGTGGCGTCGCGTCCTGAGAGCGAGGTCTGGCGCGTGAACGCCGTCGCGCCGCGGCTGGTGGTGGAGGCCGCGGCGCGCGCCGGGGTCAGACGGGTGATCGTCACCTCCAGCGTCGGCTCACTCGGGCCGGCGCGAGGAGGCCGGGCCGCCAACGAGCAGAACATCTGGCCCGAGAACGGAACGGGCCTGCTCTACTCGGACGCCAAGCACGAGGGGGAGCTCGCGGCGCTGGAGGCAGGCGACCGCCTCCAGCTCGACGTGGTCGCGGTCAACCCGGCCTACGTACTGGGCCCGGCGCTGAACCGCTCGATCGCGGGCGAGACCTCGACGAGGATCGTCGCCAACTACCTTCGTGGCCGCCTGCCGATGGTCGTCGACTCATACACGAACATCGTCGACGTGGAGGACGTTGCGCAGGGGCATGTGCTCGCGGCCCGCAAAGGACGGGCGGGGGAGAGATACATACTCGGCGGCGACAACCTGCGCTGGTCCGAGGTGATCGAGCGCGTGGCGAAGCAGTCGGGAGTCGAGCACCCGTTGATCGTGCTGCCGCCCAGGATCGCGAGCGCCGCGGGCACGCTCAAGCGCTTCAGCACGGGATCTGGGCCGCTCGAGGGGATGCGGCTGATGGCGCCCGAATGGCGGTACTCGTCTGCCAAGGCGCGCCGCGAGCTCGGCTACTCACCGCGCCCAGCGAGCGAGACGCTCCGGCGGACTGTCGAGTGGTGCCTCGAGCTGATCGAGGACGACCGCCTTCCCGCCACCCGCAGCCGGTCCTTCGACTTGATGACCGGCGCGGTCCACTTTGCGAGCCGGTTCGGGCTACTGGTGCCGCTCAGGGCCGCCGGCAGCCTCGCCGGCCGAAAGACCGTGCTCTAAGAAAGGAGAGGAATGCCGCAGGGCCACTTCTTTCCTCGCGACGAGTACTACATGCGGCTCGCGCTTCGCGAGGCCGAGCGGGCGATCGAGCACGACGATGTGCCGATCGGAGCAGTGATCGTGCGCGACGGCGAGGTCCTGGCGGCAGCGTGCAACGAGCGCGAGCTGCGAAAGGACCCCACCGCCCATGCCGAGATACTCGTCCTGCGCGAAGCGGGCCGAAAGCTCGGTGGTTGGCGGATCACCGACGCGGTCCTCTACGTCACCATCGAACCGTGCGCGATGTGCGCCGGCGCAATCGTCTGGGCGAGGGTGCCGCGTGTGGTGTTCGGCGCACCGGATCCGAAGACGGGTGCGGCGGGAAGCGTGCTCGACGTGCTGGGGGAGCCGAGACTCAATTGGCAGCCGGAGGTCGCGGGAGGCTTGCTCGCCGACGAGTCCGGAGCGCTGCTTTCGAGCTTCTTCGCGCCCCGCCGGTAGCGGCGGCGACTGACGCTAAGGTCCAGGGTTCCGGAGGGGTGCCGGAGCGGTTGAACGGGGCGGTCTCGAAAACCGTTGTGGGCCTTTGGTCCACCGAGGGTTCGAATCCCTCCCCCTCCGCTCCGCTCCCCAAGCTTCTTGTGGGTTCGTCACTGGAGCAGCCGCGTTCGAAGCATCGCAGCCACGCGACCTGGCTGCTCGACGACCTGTCGCCAGCTAAGCCGGATGACGTGCCACCCGGCGAGCTCGAGTGCGAGGTTACGTTGGCGGTCGCGCTCGAACGCATGAGGGGTGTCGTGCGTCGAACGGCCATCGGTCTCGAGCACCAGGCGGTTTTCCGGCCAGTGAAAATCCACCTCGTAGCCCGCAACTACCCCATTCACCACAGGGGCAGCGAGCTCAGCCTGGTGGACAAGTTCGAGGAAACGGCGCTCGAGTTCGCTCCGTGTCGGCTGCGGCTCATCGGCGAGCACGCTGAGCAAGTAACGCAACCTGCCGGCGCCTCGACGGCCATTCGCTCTCGCGAGGATTGCCTCAACCTCCGCAAGGTCGAAAATCTGCAGGATGAGCGACCGTTCCAGTGCACGGTGTAGCCCCTGCGGGGTCAGAACTTTGGCGAGGTCGAGCAGCGTGCGTGCCAGGCTCGTACAGGGAATGCGGTCGTGTGCTGTCACCTCCCGCTGTTCGATGGTGCGAGTTGTGTGGATCGCGATTCCGGTCCGCCTACGGGTACCTCGGCCTGAGACCGTCACGTCGATCGGTCGAGACGGCGAGCGCAGTAGTCCCCAGAGCGTCGCTGCCGACCGATGGCTCAGCACAGCCCCGTGGCCGCATGCCAAGACCGCGGAGAGGTATCGACCAGCAGGAGTGAGAATCCAATGTCCGACCCCATGCACACCGACATGAACGGGGTGCAAACGTCCGACCTCAACTCGGTGACGAATCGCGTCCGCGCTTGCGCCCATTTCGAGCAGCTGTCGCCGGCTAAGGACGCCGTGCTGGGCAGCCGCGAGTTCGGCAATCCTCAGATCCAGATGGTCCACCAACCCACCGCCTCCATGTCGGTGGCACGGTTATTAGGTGTAGTACCCCCAAGATCCGTACCACCGGCCTAGGGTGACGGCAATTGTGTGAACGGGGACGCTCGGGGTGCGCCGAATCAGCGCCTCAGCGCCTGGTGGCCGGCCGCGGCTGTCCCTGACTCGTTCGCTCAACGCTGCGGATCGCCGCCACGTAGGGCCTGCGGCCGCGCGCATGGGCTGCGATCAGCACCGAGTCGAGCAGCCCCGGGAAGCGCGCGTCGAGGTCGTCGCGCCGCAGGCGCGTCATTCGCGACGTGCCCACCGGGCGCTGGGTGATCACGCCGGCCTCGCGCAGCACCTTCAGGTGATGCGTGAGGGTGGACTTCGGGATTGGCAGGCCAAAGGACCCGCATGAGAGCTCGCAGCCGTTCGCGAGCATGCAGACGATGTGGAGCCGGACAGGATCGCTGAGCGCAGCGAGCACCGGCGCGAGCGACATCTCTGCTCGCGCCGGGCCGCTGAACTTGCGGACCGCAGCCGCGTTCGGTGTCTCCGAGAGGCTGCGGCCCGTAGTCATGCCTACGCCGCCTCGCGGAGAGCGGCAAGATCCTCGTTGAGCGAGAGCCTCGAAAGGGCTCGGATCTCGACATCGCGGGCGCTGTCCTCGCTGATGCCGAGGCGCTTGCCGGTCTCGCGCTGGCTTACCGGCTCCTCGCTGCCGAGCCCGAACCGGAGCTCGACGACCTTGCGCTCGACTTCCGGCAGCTCCGCGAGCGCCCGATCGACGGCCTCGTCGCGGAGCGTGAACTCGACCTCCTCCTCGGGAGCCGGGCGCTCGTCCGCGATCAGCTCGCCGAGCGCGGTCTCGCTGTCGTCCGCGACAGTCTGGTCCAGGCTCGTCGTCACCTTCGCGACGTCGAGCGCGGCACGAACCTGCTCGACCTCGAGCTCCGTCGCGCGGGCCAGCTCCTCGTCCGTGGGATCACGGTCGAGCTGGTTGCGCAGCCGCTCCTCCGCCCGCGCAATCTTGCGCTGGCGGGCGCCGATGTGAACCGGCAGCCGGATCGTGCGAGCTGTGTTCCCGAGCGCACGCTCGATGGCCTGGCGGATCCAGATCGTCGCGTACGTGGAGAACTTGTATCCGCGCCGCCAATCGAACTTCTCGGAAGCGCGAATCAGCCCGAACATTCCCTCCTGGATCAGGTCCTGGAGCGGAAGACCGAGGTTCTGGTACTTGCGCGCGTTCGAGATCACGAGCCGGAGGTTCGAGTTGATCAGCGTTTCCTTCGCCTCCAGGTCCCCGCGCTCGATCGCCTGCGCAAGATCCACCTCCTGCTCCTTGTTGAGCAGGGAATAGCGGTTCGCGCGGCGGTAGAAGAGCGAGAACCAGTCGGTCGTGGTCTCGATCGTCTCCTGTGGTACTTCGTGAAGCTTCAGAGTTTCCGTAATTCCCTCCTGGTGGGGTAAAAAGAGGGCGCTCCGGGCGCCCTCAAAGTTGTTCGAAAAATCTCGAACGAAGGATAGCACAAACTCGTTCGAGATCGATCGAACAACGGCCGCAGACCTTCGATCGGCGCTTCAAGCCCTTCAGACCCGCGGCCGACGATGGACGCATGAGCAAACTCATGCGCGTCTCGGTGGGCCTGGAGACCACCGCCGAGGAGGCGCGGGCGCTCGAGCGCGTGTTTCGCATGGTCGAGATTCCCGCGCTCGTCGACGAGGAGATCGCGCGCTTCAGCGTCGACTCGCCCTGGGTGATGTACGTGTCGGCCCCGATCGCCTGGTTCTCCTCGCGCTTCGTGCGCATGACCGAGGACGCGCCGGCGGAAGACCTGGGCGCCGGTCTCGCCACCTTCATCCAGCAAGTCACGGGCGCCTTCCAGACCTCGAGAGGAAGCGTGGTCCTCACCGACGAGGACACGGATGTCGCGGTCGCGCTCACACCCGAGCTCCCTGAAGCTGCCTACAGCGCGCTCCTCGGAGTCGACCTCGTGCAGGTCGAGGGCGCCCGGATTTCTTGGAACGACGAGCAGCACGCGTGGTACACGTTGGGCGGCGAGCAGTGTCCGAGCAAGTAGCGCGCGCTCAAGAAGTCTATGCTGGCGGGACTTCGCCGATGGAGTTGATCCCTCCGGACAGCCAGGATGTCGGTTGTGGGGAATCGTCCGCGAGAAGGGAGGAGACGCGCCTCGAGGCGGTCACGCCACGCGCTTCGCGTCGTCGCTTCACGCTGGACGTCACCCGCACCACTCGCGCAGCCGTGATCATGCTCGGCGGCGAGTTCGACGTCGTCTGCGCCGATACGTTCAAGCGCCGGTTTGCCGAGGCCACCGAGGACGAGCCCGAACACGTGGTGATCGACCTGCGCGAGCTGACCTTCATAGACTCGACCGGCCTCGCGTTGCTCCTGCGCGTCAACGAGATGTCGCAGGACCGCGGCTTCGCCCTCTGGCTGATCAGCACCGAGGAGGATCCGCCCAACAAGATCTTCCGGATGACCGGCACCAACACGATCCTGCCACTCGTGGACGAGCCGCCCGACTTCGGCTCCGGGACGGTCACCTGAGGCAGCCGCCGTCGTTCTTATCGTTCGACGGCGATGCTCCACCTGCGAATCGTGGCCCCGCGGGACCGTGGGGAGCGCACGCTCGCCATGCTCGAGGAAACGCCGTCGGTGCACAACATCGTGCGGCTGCCGGCCGCCGCGCGGCGGCCTGACGGCGATCTGATCCTCTGCGACGTGCCGCGGGAAGCGGCGAGCATCGTGGTCTCGGACCTCGAGGAGCTCGGCATCCCCGAGGACGGATCGATCGCGATCGAGAAGGTCGACTCCGAGCTCTCGCGCGTGGGAGAGGAGGCGGAGCGAATAGCGCCCGGCGATCCGGCCAATGCGGTCGTCTGGGCGGAGGTCGAAGAGCTCACCTCCGAGCAGACGGACCTGAGTGCGTCGTTCCTGCTGTTCATGGTCCTGGCGACCATCATCGCGTCCGTCGGCATCTTCCTCGACACGCCGATTCTGATCGTCGGGGCGATGGTGATCGGTCCCGAGTTCGGCCCGATCGCGGCAGCCTGCGTGGCGGCGGTGCAGCGCCGGCCGCGCCTCGCAGCCCGCTCGCTGGTGGCGCTTGCGGTCGGCTTCCCGGCCGGGATCGCGGCCGCGTACGTCGCGTCCCTGCTCTTCAAGTGGACCGGGCTGGCGCAGGATCGCTTCTCGGAGGCCAGCCACTCGCTCTCGGTAGTCATCTCCAATCCCGACGCGTTCTCGTTCCTGGTCGCGTTCTGCGCGGGGATCGCCGGAATGCTGTCGCTGACCACCGCGAAGTCAGGCGCGCTGACGGGTGTCCTGATCTCCGTGACGACGATCCCGTCGGCCGCCAACATCGGGGTCGCGGCCGCCTACTCCAACTGGGAGTCGTCGCGAGGGTCGATGGAGCAGCTCGCGATCAACATCGGCTCGATCCTGCTCGCGGGGATCCTGACGCTTTCCGTGCAGCGCCAGATCTTCATCCGGCGCCGCCGGGAGCACCGCCGCCAGCGGCGCCCAGAGGCGGGCGCGGGACCGCTACGCTCTTAGCCGCAGTCGTACAGGGAGAGGTGTCCGAGCGGCTTAAGGAGCGCGACTGGAAATCGCGTGGGCGGGGTGATCCCCTGCCTCGAGGGTTCGAATCCCTCCCTCTCCGCTCTTTGTGCAGGCTTCAGTAACGGCCGCGAGCCGCCGATGAGCACTCGAGGATGCTTCGGTGGCACACCGACCGTTCGACGAGACCCCATCCGTAAGCGTGCTCGTCCCTGCGGCAGGTGGGGACGGGCGGCCGGAGCACGCCCCGGACCGGCTTCGAGCTGAAGACGAGCTCGCGCTTGCATTGGAGCTGGCGCTCGCGATGGGGGCGGCCGAGACCGGCGATCAGGGGCTCGAGGTGACGCTTCGCAGGGTTTGCGAGCGCACCGGCTGGGCGCTCGGGCAGGTCTGGATGCGCGACAGCGAGGACCGGCTCGTGTGCGGCAGCGCGTGGCACGGCAGCGCTCCCGAGTTCGCGGCACTCAGGCGGCTGAGCGAGTCCTTCGTATTTCCTGCCGGCGCCGGCTTGCCCGGCAGGGCGCTCGAAACGAGGCAGCCGGTCTGGGTCAAAGACCTGGCGGAGACGAACGAGGTCTCACGGGCGCCGTTCGCAAAGCAGGCCGGGCTTCAAGGGGCTCTCGCCGTGCCGGCGCTGGCAGACTACGACGTCGTCGCTGTGTTCGAGTTCTTCGTCGCCGACCCGAGCGACCACGACGAGGCGCTCGTCCCGCTGGTGTCAGCGGTGTTGCGGCCGCTCGGCGGCGTCGTGCGCCACCGGCAGGCCGAAAGCGCGCTTCGCCGCAGCGAACGCCACTTCTCGGCGGTCGCGCGGAGTGCGGCGGATGCGATCGTCTCGATCGACGCCGAGGGCCACGTCACCTTCTTCAACGAGGCGGCCGAGCGAGTGTTCGCCTACGACGCCGGTGAGATGATGGGCGCGCCGGTCGCGCTGATCTTGCCGGAGCTGGCCAAGGGTCCGGACGCACGGGAGCGGCTCGGTGGGGATAGGGTGGAGCTTCGCGGTCGCCGCAAGAGCGGAACCGAGATCCCGCTCGAGGCGGCTTTCTCCACGTCGGAGTCAGACGGGGAAACCTTCGTCACCGGGGTGCTCCGCGACATCACCGAGACGCGTCGTACCGCCGACGCGATGCACGAGGCGGAGGAACGGTTCCAGAGCGCGTTCGAGCAGGCGCCGATCGGGATTGCGCTCGTGAGCATCGAGGCTGACCGCGCAGGCTGCTTCCTGCGTGTCAACCGGTCGCTCAGCGACATCACCGGATACGCCTTCAGCGACCTGGTCGGCCTCCCGCTCGGGAAGGTCGTCGATCCGGAGGGCCTCGAACACTCGGATCGGCGCTACGTGCCCTGGATGCTGGCCGGCGAGCTGTCGAGCTACGAGGCCGAGGCGCGGATGCGCCACGCCGACGGCCGGATGCTCGATGTCATGTTGAACGCCTCCTTGGTTCGGGACGCACACAAGCGGCCTCTCTACCTGATCGTCCAGCTGCAGGACTTCACGGCACGCAAGGAAGCCGAGCGCAAGCTGAGCGAAACGAGCGAGCGCATGCAGGCGATCCTCGACAACACCACGGCGGTCGTTTACCTGAAGGACACCGAAGGGCGTTACCTGCTCGTGAACCGTGGATTCGAGTCGCTCTTCGGAGTGACCCGCGACGAAGCCGTCGGGCGCGACGACAAGGAGCTCTTCGGGTCGGAATTGGCCGAGCTCCTGCGCGCGAACGATCTACGCGTGATGCGCGAGCAGCTCCCGCTCGAGCTAGAGGAGCCGATCCCGATCGGGGATCGCGCCCGCACCTTCCTCTCGACGAAGTTTCCGCTGCTCGACTCGGCGCGGCGCCCATATGCCGTGTGCGGCATCTCGACCGACATCACCGAGCGCAAGCACGCGGAGGAGGCGGTCCGCGCGAGCGAGCGCCACTTCCGCGAGATCGTCAACACGACTCACGAGGCATTCGTGTCGATGGACGAGTCCGGGCGCATCACCGCCTGGAACCCAGAGGCGGAATCGACGTTCGGCTGGACCGAGGACGAGGCGATCGGCCGTAACCTCGGCGAGACGATCATCCCGTCGCGCTCCCGGGGGGCGCACAACCGCGGGGTCCAGCAGTTCCTGAGCACCGGTCACGCCGCATTCCTCAACCGGCGGATCGAGATGGAAGCGCTGCATCGCGACGGGCACGAGTTCCCGGTCGAGATGACGATCGCCGCCGTCCGCGTCGCCGGACGCTATGTGTTCAACGCCTTTCTTCACGACATCAGCGAGCGAAAGCAGGCCGAGCAGGCGCTGCGCCGCCTGGCCGACATCATCGAAGCCTCGGGCGACGCCATCTTCGCGACGACCCTGACGGGCGAGATCACCAGCTGGAACGCAGGCGCGGAGAAACTCTACGGATACCGCGCCGGGGAAGCTGTCGGCGCGGCGCTGCGGATGCTGATCGACCCGAATCGCGCACAGCGGGACTCCGGTGTGCTCGCGCGTGCTCTGAACGGAAGCCGCCTCGACGACTACGAGACCGAGCAGCTGCGAAAAGACGGGATGCTCGTACCGGTTTCGCTGTCGATCTCCCCGATCCGGGGCTCGTCGGGGGCGCTGGTCGGCGCATCGGTGATTGCCCGCGACCGGACGGAGCGAAAGCGCGTCGAGGAGGCATGGCGTGAGGTGCAGGAGGCCTTCCGCACCGCTTTCGAGGATGCCCCGATCGGCATGGCGCTCTTCAGCGTAGACCCCGCCACCGACGGGCAGCTGCTTCAGGTCAACCGCTCGCTGTGCGAGATCACGGGGTACTCGCCAGACGAACTCCTACGCACCAGCCTTCACGCCGTCTCACACCCGCAGGACCAGGCACAGGAGCTCGCGCTCGCAGAGGACCTGCTCGCCGGCCGCATTCCGAACTACCAGCTCGAGAAACGCTTCCTGCGCCGGGACGGCACGCCGGTCTGGGTCATGCACAACGTGTCGACTGTCCACGACGCGTCGGGCGGGCTCCTCTACGGGATTGCCCAGGTGCAGGACATCACCGAGCGAAAGCGCGCGGAGGAAGGACTCGCGCGCGTTGCCGCGGAGCTCGAGCAGCACGCGGTCGAGCTCGAGCGCTCCAACGCCGACCTGGCGCAGTTCGCCTATGTCGCTTCACACGACCTCTCGGAGCCTCTCCGGATGGTGTCGAGTTACGTGCAGCTACTCGAGCGCCGCTACGGCGACCAGCTCGACACGGACGCGCACGAGTTCATCGATTTCGCGGTCGACGGCGTGAACCGCATGCAGCGCCTGATCGACGATCTGCTCGCCTATTCGCGAGTCGGCACGTCCGAGTACAGGCTGGAGCCCATCGACCTCGCCGCGCTGGTGGAGGACACGCTCAAGGGAATGCGCGCAACCGTGGACGAGTCGGGGGCAGTCGTGACCCACGATGGGCTACCGACGGTGATTGGCGACCCGGGCCAGCTCCGCCAGCTCTTCCAGAACCTGATCGGGAACGGAATCAAGTTCGTCGACGAGGGCCCGCCGCGGATCCACGTCTCGGCCCAGCGCGACGGGCGCGAGTGGCGCTTTGCCGTGGCCGACAACGGAATCGGAATCGATCCGAATCACGCGGAGCGGATCTTCGCGGTGTTCAAGCGCCTGCATGGCCGCCAGTCGTATCCGGGCAGCGGGATCGGGCTCTCGATCTGCAAGCGGATCGTCGAGCGCCATCACGGGCGCATCTGGGTGGAGCAGAACGAGGGTGGCGGGAGCCGCTTCTGTTTCACCATTCCCGTGGCGGAGGAGCGGCCGAAATGACGGCTGGCCGGACGGATGTTGGATCGGACGTGCGGCTGCGTGTCTCGACAAAGGACTTGGAGGAACACCGCGGCCATGACGCCGCACGCAACGGAAAGGCGGACCGTTTTGGGATTTCGGGTGCTTAGAGACAGCGGTATGGCAATGCCTGCCACGGAAGAGCTGACCGCTCCGCGACCGATCGACATCCCGATGACGGCGAACGGGATGGACGGGGCGGTCGAGATCTTGCTCGTCGAGGACAATCCCGCCGACGCCCGGCTCACCCGTGAGGTGTTCGAAGGCGGTCGCCTGACGACACACCTGAATGTGGTTGCCGACGGCGAGGAAGCGCTTGCCTTTCTCCGTCGCGAGGGACCGTATTCGGACAGCCCCCGACCGAAGCTTGTGCTGCTCGACTTGAACCTTCCGCGCAAGGACGGCCGGGAGGTCCTCCAGGAGCTCAAGGCCGACCCCGCCCTGAGCCGGATACCCGTAATCGTCCTGACGACCTCCGCCGCCGAGGCGGACATCCTCCACTCGTACGACCTGCAGGCGAACTGCTTCATCACGAAGCCGCTCGACCTCGATGAGTTCTTCGACGTCGTGCGGGCGATCGAAGACTTCTGGCTCACGACCGCGCGCCTGCCCGCAAACTAGTCGCGACCACTGGCATGACGCTGAGGCTTGACGAGGCGAAGACCTTCCCGGTCCTCCTCGTCGAGGACAATCGGGGCGACGCGCGGCTTGTTCAGGAGCTGCTGAAGGACGCCGACAGCGGAAGGTTCGACGTGGCGCACGTCGAGCGACTCTCCGAGGCCCGCCAGTGGCTGATGGACACGGGCGCCGGTTGCGTGCTGCTCGACCTGTCCCTTCCCGACGCGTCGCGGCTCGAGGCGCTGATGCAGCTACGTGCGGCCGCGCCGGACGTGCCGATCGTGATCCTGAGCGGGCTTCAGGACGAGCTGCTCGCGGTGAAGGCCGTGCAGGAGGGCGCCCAGGACTACCTGGTCAAGGGCCGCGTGGACGGCCACGCGATCGGGCGCTCCATCACCTACGCGGTCGAACGCAAGCACGCCGAGATGGAGCTCTCACACAGGGCGATGCACGACGCGCTCACCGGCCTGCCGAATCGCACCCTGTTCCTCGACCGGCTGAAGCACGCCGTCATGAGAGCCAAGCGCCACCACACCCTGATGGGGGTCATGTTCCTCGACCTCGACGGCTTCAAGCCCATCAACGACACCTACGGCCACGAGGTCGGCGACCGGCTGCTCATCGCGGTCGCTGGGCGCCTCCAGGACGGCCTGCGTGCGAGTGACACGGCCGCGCGCTTCGGTGGCGACGAGTTCATGATCCTGTGCGAGGACGTCGCCGGCCAGCAGGACGTGGTCAACATCGCCCAGCGCATTCTCAACTCGATCGAGGAGCCCTTCGTGGTCGGTCAGGAGCGTCTCTCGGTACAGGCGAGCATGGGCATCGCGATCACGGACGGCAAGGGCGATTCGGCCGAAAGCCTGATGCGCAACGCCGACGCCGCGATGTATGGGGCAAAGCAGCAGGGCGCAGCGCTGGAGGTCTTCGACGACGACATCCAGGCGCGCGTGCGTGAACGGGTGGAGATGGAGCGCGAACTCCGCCGTTCCGTGGACGAGGGCGACTTCCGACTTCTGTATCAGCCCCAGGTCGACCTCCGAAGCGGCGAGGTCGTAGGCCTCGAGGCACTGCTTCGCTGGGACCACCCCACGCGGGGGCTGGTCGAGCCGGTCGAGTTCCTCTGGCTGGCTGAAGAGACGGGTCTCATCAACGCGATCGGAAACTGGGTCCTGGAGGAGACATGCCGCCAGGCGGCGCAATGGCGAGAGGTCGGGCCGGGCAGCGCACCTCTCCGTGTCTCTGTGAACCTGTCGGCCGGGCAGCACACCGACCCGGGTCTGATCGAGACCGTGCGTCGCGTTGTCACCGAAGCGGCCATCCAGCCGGGGAGTCTCTGCCTCGAGATCACCGAGGGGGTCTTGATGCGCGACGCCGAGGCGGCGATCGAGACGCTGCGGGCCCTCAAGGAGATTGGTGTGATGATCAGCATGGACGACTTCGGGTCGAGTCAGTCGTCGCTCGGCGCGCTGAAGCGCTTTCCACTCGACATCCTCAAGGTCGACCGCTCGGTTGTAAGTGGGCTGGGGGAAGATGGTGAGGACGCCGCGATCGTATCCGCCGTGATCAACATGGCACACGCACTCGGCCTGGTGACGGTTGCCGACGGCGTCGAGTCGCGCGAGCAGGTCGAGCACCTGAAGTCGTTCGGCTGCGACGTCGGTCAGGGCTACTACTTCGCGCGCCCGCGGCCCTCCGAGGCGATCGCGGAACTGATGGGCGCGGCGGCCTGA
>JBKOZI010000009.1:0-12198 GCA_046725795.1 Actinomycetota bacterium | reverse complement strand
CTGCTGAACCGGCTGCCGGGCTTCCAGTTCCTCGACTCGCTCGGGATGGACGCAGACGGCAACGTCTGCGTCGCGACGCTCGGCTCGGGCGGTATCACATCGCTCTCGCCGGAGGACGGGTCAGTGGTCGAATTCGTCGAGACCGGCGACATCCTCACGACGAACGTGTGCTTCGGCGGCGACGACCTTCGCACCGCCTATATGACGCTGTCCGGCACCGGCCGACTGGCGATGGCGGAATGGCCCCGGCCGGGGCTCGAGCTCGCTTACTCGGGCTAGGCGGCAGGCGAAAGAACGGCCCTGGACTGTTCGTCGAGCGCGGGTTCGACCGCGTCACGGCAAACCGGCACTGACGGGAGCGGGATGAGCGTTTGATGCTTCCACGTGCGATTCGCGGGGAATGGCACCGCGAAAGCACCACCGATCGCGGATCCATCGATCACCGAACATTTTGGGGGTTATAGCCGCCGAGATGTAGGACTGGCCTGCCACCGGTTTGTGCCAATGGCGATTTCTTGACCCCTCGGTGTATGCCGTGAGCGCCATGGCGCCCTTCGCGTGGAGGGGCACTTACAGAGGGTCCTGTACCGCTGGGCAAATCGTCAGCCCCGTAGAACCGAAGGCCTTCGACCGTGGGCAGGCGCCGGCGGTCCACGATGAGGCTGTGGGCCGCGTCGCGCGCGCCCCGGAAGCGGAAGATGTGAGTCGAGGCGACCGGTCCGGGCCACTGCACGGCCGGCCAAACTAGCTCATCGAGGCCCGGGCCGAGAAACGGTACCAACCGGGCAATCCGGGGCTACACTCGCGCGCTGTGTGCACGGATGCCCCATTTTGTCCGGATTGGGGTTCATGGGGGGAGAAGGCGGCGCTGGCATGGGGCGCCGCTCCACGCGGCGCCGCTCGGGCAGGGAGCGGCGCCGCGTAATTTGACCACGCCTTCCGTTTCCGGCCTGGAACGACAGACGGCCCGCGCGAGGCGGGCCGTTCTGTCGAGGGGAGGTGTGAGTGTTGTCTGTGTGGGAGGAAGTTCCTTACTTGGTCCAGCTCGTGGACCAGGAGCTGCGGCTCCAGCTCGACCGCGTGGTGTCGATGCCGCCGCTGGCGGTCCTGGAGCAGTTGCAGCTCCAGCTCGACCGGCTCCAGCTCGACTTGCTCCAGCTCGACTTGCTCCAGCTGGACCGGCTCCACCTCGACTTGGTGTAGTCGATCTTGCCGGTGGTCCCGTCGATCAGCGTGCTGGGCACGAGGCCCGTGTTCGCCGTGACGCCGCTTCCGCTGTGCTGGAGAGCGGCCTTGAGCGCGAGCTCCTGGTCGCCGCCCGCGATCGCGCGGTCGGTGGCCATGATCACGCCCTTGACCTGATTGGGCGTCCACGCCGGGTGCGCCTGGAGCAGGTCCGCGACACCACCCGACACGACCGGGGCCGCCATCGAGGTGCCACCGGCGCGGATGTACTGGCCACCCACGATGCAGGTCGGGCACATCGATGCGAAGTCGCTGTTGGGGGCAAGCGTCGACACGATGCGTGCTCCGGGTGCGACCACGTCCGGCTTCGCGAAGCCGTCCTGGGTCCTGCCGCGGCTCGACCAGCTCGCGAGCGCGTCGTCGCCGATCGCGTCCGTGCCCTGGTCGTCGACCGCGCCGACGGTGATCACGTAGGGGTCGTTGCCGGGTGCGTGCTGGACGGCGTCCGAAGCCGTGCCGCGGTTGCCTGCTGCAGCGACGACGACGATCCCGCTGAACCACGCCGCCTCCGCAGCCGCGTCGAGCGGGTCGGTCTTGTACGACTCCGCCGCGGCCGACTCGAACGACAGGTTGACGACGCGGATGTTGTAGTCGGCCTTCTTGTCGACCACGAACTGGAGCCCGTAGATGGCGTCCAGCACCGTCGCGTTGCCATCCTCGTCAGCGATCTTGACGTTGATGAGGTTTGCCTTCGGGGCGATGCCCGCGTAGTCCGCGTAGAGCGGGTCCTTGGTGGAGCGGTTGGCGCCGTTGCCGGCGACGATGCCCGCCACGTGCGTGCCGTGGCCGTAGCTGTCACCCTCGTTCTTGGCGTACGGGTTGGTGGTGGCGCTTGTGACCACGCGTGAGGTCCCGTCCGTCTGGGAGGTGCGGAAGTCGGGCAGGTCGCCCGCGATTCCGGTGTCGACCACGGCCACGCCGATGCCGCTGCCGGTGGCACCCTTGTTCCATACGTCAGGCGCCTGGACGGAGTTGGGGTATGACGTCTTGAGCAGGCCGGCGAGCAGCGTCGACGGCAGGCTCTGACCCCCGTTCTGGCGGGCCTGTGCGTTGAGCGAGATCACGCGGACGCGGTGGTCCTCACCGAGCTTCGCCGCAGCGCCGGCGCTCATCCGGAGCGCGAGGCCGTTGATGATGTGCAGATCGCCGGTCACGCGGGCGCCGTAGGCACGAGCGACCCTGTGGGCCTCTGCCGGTCCGACGTTCTTGCGGTACTGGACGATCGCCTCTACGCGCTTGCTCGGGTTGCTGTCGGCAAGGCGGGTGAGGGCGGGGGAGATCCCACCGCTCGAAGCGGCCGCGGTCGTCGGGGCGGCACTGCGGTGCTCCAGGCCGACGGCCGGCAGTGCGGCCGCGAGGACGACGAGCAGGGCAAGCATCGCGATCGATGCGCCTGCGGAAAGGCCCCATCGAATGCGGTAGGGCAGGGCAATTGCGTGAGTCATGGGGGGCTTTGACCTCCGTGTCGCGTTCCGAGTTGCAGCCGAGCTGTCTCGTGGGGGGACCGAGACCTCTTGCTTTGCGTGACCGCCTCGCGGCGGGCTTGCCGAGGAGTTCCGGCTTCGCGCTACATGGCCAGCATGCGTGAGCCCGATAGGCCCGTGCAACCGCAATTGGCCCGTTTGGCCGTATGTACGAGTTTGTGTCGCGCGCGCCCAGGTGAGCGCCGGCGATCTACCCGACCGTCTGCGTGACCCCGAGCGCGGGCACCGTCGGATCGCTCGTGAGGTCCAGAGGGACGGCGAGGAAGAAGCCCTGCCCGAACTCGCAGTCGAGCTCGCGCAGCGCCTCGAGCTCCTCGGCCGACTCGATGCCCTCCGCCACGACCCGCAGGTCGAGTGCGCGGGCCAGGTCGATGATCATGCGCACGAAGGAGTTTTCCTGGCTACCACGGGCCATACCCTCCACGAACGGCTTTGCGATCTTGAGGATGTCGAGTGGCAGCGTGCGCAGGTAGCTGAGGGCGGAGTAGCCGGTCCCGAAATCGTCGAGTGCGAGGCGCACGCCCATCGCGCGGAGCTCGTGGAGTGCCGGCGCATGAACGTCGGCGTCCTTGATGAGGCTCTCCGTGATCTCGAGCACCAGGCGGGACGGATCGAGCGACGATGAGCTGAGTGCAGCTCCCACGGTCGCCGTCAGCTCAGGGTCCGCGAGCTCGACGGCGGACAGGTTCACGTGGATCGACGGCGCCTTTTCCGGATCCCACTCCTCCCATGCGCGGGCCTTTCTGCAGGCCTCCTCGAGCACGTGCTGGCCAAGCGCCACGATCAGGCCGGTTTCCTCGGCCAGCGGCACGAACTCGGAGGGGAGCAGGCGGCCCCGGCCCGGGTGATTCCAGCGCACCAGCGCCTCGGCGGCCACCACCTCACCGCTTGTGAGCGCGACGATCGGCTGGTACTCGACGACGACCTCCTCACGTTCGACCGCGCGCTGCAGCTCCTCCTTCAGGCCGTGGCGCTTGAGCACCGCGTCGCGCATCTGGAGGTCGAAGATCTCGAACCTGCCCTTGCCGGACTCCTTCGCGCGGTACATCGCGAGGTCGGCATTGCGAATCAGCTCGTCGGCGCGGCGGCTGTCTGCCGTGGTCGCGATCCCGATGCTCAGATGCACCGAGATCGTCTCCTTCGCGGCCTCGACCGGCTCCTGGAAGGCTCGCATGATTCGCTGGGCGACCAGGACACCGTCTTCACGTGCGTGCTCGGTCTCGTAGACCATCACGGCGAACTCGTCGCCGCCCAGCCGCGCGATCGTGTCGCCGGGTCGCACAGAGTCGCGGAGCCGGTTGGCCACCGCGACCAGGAGCTCGTCGCCTGCGCCGTGTCCGAAGCTGTCGTTGAAGGTCTTGAAGTCGTCGAGGTCGATGAACAGCACGGCGACGTCCTTAGAGCCGGAGGCGAGCATCTCCTTGACGCGGTTCGTGAACAGCGAGCGGTTGGCGAGATCCGTGAGCGGGTCGTGGAAAGCCTGGTGGTGGAGCTGCTCCTGAAGCTCGCGGAGCTGGAGCACCGCCTGCTCCAACCGGTCGTACTGGAGCGCGACGCTCGCGTTGTTGGCGAGCGTCTCGAAGAGCTTCAGGTCGTCCTCGCTGAACGAGCGGATCACGCCGAAGCGGTTCGCGAGCATGATCGTGCCGATCACGCGATTCTCGCCCGGCAGCATCGCCAGCATCGCCTCGGTCACGAGGCGCCCGTCGAGGTAGCGCCGCAGCGCATCCGATCCGAACGGCCGCTCGAGTCGCGTCGAGGGACGGTCCGTGTCGACGAGCGCCCGCAGCTCGTTCGCGATCTCGTCGTCGATCGGCTCCATCACCTCCCGGTAGTCGCCGGGCCCGAGGGTCGTGCGAAGCGGCGGACTGCCGTCGGAGCTGAACAACACGATTTCGGCGAGCTCGGCGCGGAATGCGTCGAGCGACTTCGCGAGCAGGCCCTCCAGGGCCTGCACGATCTCCGGCGACCGGGCGAGCGTTCGAGTGGCCTCGTAGAGGAACTCGAGCCGCTCGTGGCGCTGGCGCTCCAAAAGGTATGCGCGATAGGCCAGGAAGACCGTGATCGCGGGGACGAGCAGGAGCGGGATCGCGCGCGCGTCCGTGGAGACGACGATCGCACCTGCGAGCGCGAGGCTCGTGTTGGTGGCGCTCACCACGAAGTCCATCACGAGCATCTGGCCGAGGGTCCTGATCTGCACCGCGCCCTCCGAGAGCGAGATCGCGGCCCCGATCAAGAGCACGGTGAGGATGCCGCTCGCCTGCGTCGCAAGGAAGGTCGCCGCCCAGAGGTGCGGGCCGAGCTGTTCCGGCGACGCCACCAGGTGGTGAACCACGAAGAGCCCGATCGAGGTCGCGAGCGCGAACTGGCCGAGGTTGAAGACGAGCTTGATCGGGGGCAGCCGCCGGTCCAGCAGCAGCGTCACTGCGGTGCCGACGAGCCCGCCCGTCATCACGTCGTTCGCACTGGCAAAGATCAGGCCGAAGACGAGCGGTATGTCGCCGAGGGAGAACGAATGGGCGCTACGCCGGAACTGCAGGTGGACGACGCAGCGTTCCGCGATCAAGAAGGCCGGCGCGAGCATCCACCAGGACAGGTGTGGGCTCTCCAGCCGGGGTAGGCCGGCCTCGACCGTGAGGAACAGCGCGCCCGCCGACGCCACCAGCAGCAGGTTCAGCCACCAGACTGGGCTTGCGCCCAGAAACGGGCGCGGCCTCCCGCCCGGGGGAGCCGGTTTTCTTCCTAGGCGCACGCGCATCTGCTACGGGCAGCATCGGCAGACGAGCACGCGTGCTTGACCGTGGCAAAACGATGCGGGTGTGGTCGCCCGACCGGTCTAGAACGGCAGCTTGAAGCGGGTCCTGCGACCCGCGGTACCGCTTTTGTGAACGGCCTTCCGCGAGGACCTGAAAGGCTTCTGGAACCACCGGCCCAGCCGGCCCGGAGCCTCGCTCGCGGCCCGCTGGCCAACGCCCAGTGGAGCGTCACCTCCGCGTTCGACCTTGCGCGACATGCGAGGGGCCACGATCGCGACCAGAAAGAGCAGCACGCAGAACCCGATGACCGTGGCAATCAGCATCTCGTCGTGGTCCTACCCGCGAGCGCCGCTCCGCGAACGGTGGAAAGTCGCCGGTTCAGCGTGGTGACAGCGAGCGCAACTCGAGCACGTATCTTTCGCGGTCCTTTACCTTCCCGAACGGAGAGTCGATCGCGGTGTCGCTCCGCACGAGGCGGCGGACGAGCAGGCCGTTCTTGCGCGAGAGCCACGAGTCGAGCCGGTTCACGCCCTGGATTCGACCACGAAGCCTTGCGCGCGCCCGCACGAAGACCGTTTTCACGGGCTGGCCGGCCACCTTGATCGGCTGCTCCCTGACCGCCTCGTAGCGGACGGTCACGCGCGAGCCGGCGCCCCGGCAGCGGTCCGTCCAGCGGAACCCGATCGCCACCGTGGGAGGGCGCGGCACGAACCGACCCCTGCAGGTGAAGCGCTGCGTCACAGGTTGTCCGAAGAACTCGTGGTAGTCCAGCAGCAAGACGAGCCTCCACCTCGCTCCGTCGACGCAGAATCGCCACTCGGACGACCTTTCCGGGCGCGGCTCCCAGCGTTCTGCGAACCCGCAGCCGGTTTGTGAGACCGTCACAGTCGAGACGCGCGGATAGTCGTGTTGACTTGCGACCACGGCGCTGAGCCGCTCGAAGCCGCTCGTCATATACGAGTAGTCGCCCTCCGGCTGGGCCGTCGGCCGGTCGGGGTTGGGCTCAGCCCGGTCTCCGGAGCCGCCGCAGGCGGTGAGCCAGAGCGCCGCCACGGCGAGCGCCACGAGCCGGCGCGGCCTCAAGATGCTCTCATGCGGGCCATGCTGTCAGAAAGCTCCGCCGGCGTCCGACCGTCCACTTAAAGTCATTCAGTTAGCGATGGAGGCGATCCGAACACTCCAATTCCCCGACCAGCGCGTCGAGCTTCGCGGCGGCGCGGTCGTGATCGACAACCTTGTAATCGAGGACCGTACGCTGGTCGAGCTCGTCGAGCGCCGCCTCGAGCGCGAGATCACAGCGCTGGAAACCATCACCGATGCGCTCGAGATCGGCGCGCGCGTGCTCGACCGGGAGGCCACGAGCGCCGAGGTCGACGCGATCCGGCGAGAGCTGGAGCGGGTCTCGGCGGAGGCCGAGCATGCCTTCGCGGACCGCGCGCGTACGATCGCCGAGAGCCTCGAGAAACAGTTCGAGCGGTTTCTCGGCGAGGACGGCGGCGCCATGTCGAAGGTGCTCGACGCCCACTCCGACGAGCTCGGCGAGCTCGTCGCGAAGCACTTCAGCGGCGATCGCAGCACGGCCGTCCAGCACGAGGTCAAGGAGCTCGTCGCGAAGGCGCTCACGGATTCCCGCCAGGACCTGCTCCGCCAGTTCTCGGCGCAGGACGGCCACAATCCGCTCGCAGACTTCAAGGCTGCCGTCGTGCGCGAGGTGAAGCGCTCCGGCGAGTCGCAAGACAAGCTGATCGAGAAGATCGTTCGGCTCGAGGGCGAGATGAAGCGGCTGCACGACGCGAGCGCGGCCGAAGCCGAGCTCGCCGCCGAGCGCGAGCGCGGGACGAGCAAGGGCCGGGCCTTCGAGCAGCAGGCGTTCGAGCTCGTCGAGGCGATGGCGTCGGCGCGCGGCGACGTCGCCCACCATGTCGGCGACGAGCGTTCGGCCAGCGGAGGAAAGAAGGGCGACATCGTGATCGAGGTGGACGCCGCCTCCGGCCCCCCGAAGGCGCGGATCGCGGTCGAGGCCAAGGACGAGAAGCTCTCGAAGAACCGGGCCTGGGAGACGCTCAACGCGGCGCTCGCCGAGCGAGATGCGGGGTTCGCGATCCTCGTCGTCGGCTCGGACGAGAAGGTGCCGGCCGGGCGTGAGCCGCTGCACGAGTACGAGGGCAACAAGATGATCGTCACGCTCGACAAGGACGCGCTCGACACGCGCGCGCTCGAGCTCGCCTACCGCTACGCCCGCTGTCGTTGCCTGATGGCGGCCGAGCGTGGCCTCGCGCTGGACGCGGCGGGCGTCCGGGATGCTGCCGAGGAGGCGCTTTCGGCGCTGCGCGAAGCGCAGAAGATCCGGAGCTCGCTGACCGGCGCCAACAACAGTGTCAAAGCCGCGCACGAGACTCTCGACGCCATGGTCGCGCGGGTCCAGGCCAGCCTCACGCGGGTCGAGTCGCTCGTGTCCGCCTCGCACTAGGTACGAGGCTGTTTACGAGGCTAAGCTTCGCGGCTCGGCCCGCGAGCGACCAGAAAGCGAGTGACGCGATGGCGGTTTCTCATCTAGACCGGCTCAGTGCGACGGATGCCAGCTTCCTCACGCAAGAGAAAGAGGCGGCGCACATGCACATCGGCGGAGTCTGCGTCTTCGAGGGCCCGCCGCCGAGCTACGACGAGTTCGTCGAGCACGTCGAGGCCCGCTTGCACCTGGTCCCGCGCTACCGGCAGAAGCTCGCCTTCCCGCCGCTCGGGTCGGGCAAGCCCCTCTGGGTGGACGACCCGCGCCTCAACCTCGAGTACCACGTGCGCCACTCGTCGCTGCCCGCGCCGGGCGACGACGAGCAGCTTGCGCTCTTGATCGGGCGGATCTTCTCGCAACGGCTCGACCGCTCGAAGCCACTCTGGGAGATGTGGCTCGTGCAGGGCCTCGAGGGCAACCGCTTCGCGTTGATCAGCAAGACGCACCACTCGCTGGTCGACGGAATCTCGGGAGTCGACCTCGCGACCGTGCTGTTCGACGCAAATCCCGTGCCGGTCGGGCTCACGCCGCCCGTGCGTCCGTGGGAGCCGCATCCCGAGCCGAGCGACGCACAGTTGCTCGCAAAGAACGTCCCGAACGTCGCCAACTTGCCGCTGCGGCTCGGCAAGCGCGTCCTGCGCGCCGCGCAGCACCCTCGCGACACCGTCTCTCATGCCACCGAGGTCGCGCAGGGCGTGGGAGAGATCGCATGGGAGCTCATGAACCCAGCTCCGAAGGTTCCGCTCAACACCCCGATCGGGCCGCATCGCCGCTATCGCTGGGTGCACGCGAGCCTCGCCGACTTCAAGGTGGTCAAGGACGCGTTCGGCGGCACCGTCAACGACGTCGTGCTGGCGGTCGCGGCCGGTGCGCTGCGCCGCTGGCTGCGCGGCCGCGGAATCCGGACGCAGGGGCTCGAGCTGCGCGCGCTCGTCCCGGTCAGCCTTCGCACCGAGGAGGAACGCGGCATGCTCGGCAACCGCCTTGCGGTCTTCCGCGCGCCGCTGCCGGTCTACGCCGAGGATCCGGTCGAGCGGCTGCGGATCGTGCGCGAGGAGATGAGCAAGGTCAAGCAGTCGAAGCAGGTCATGGGCGCGCAGGCGATCGTCGGCCTGAATGACTTCGCGCCGCCGACGGTGCTGGCGCAGGCATCGCGACTGAACTTCTCGACGCGTCTGTTCAACATGATCGTCACGAACGTGCCGGGCCCGCAGTTCCCGTTGTACGTGCTCGGGCGCGAGCTCGAGACGGTCGTGCCGGTCGCATTCCTGCCGGTGAACCATACGCTCGCCCTGGCGAACTTCTCCTACAACGGCAAGATGAGCTTCGGTCTCCTGGGCGATTTCGACGCGATGGAGGACATCGAAGTCGTGCAGCAGGGACTGGTGACGTCGCTTCGGGAGCTCGGGGATGCGGCAGCCGCCCAGCGCCCGCTGCGCACAGAGCACTCGCCCGCACCCACCGAGGCGAGCTGAAAGCCCAGCCCGCGCCGCTCACGCCCGGAAGACGCGACACCAGTGCCTCCGCGCCGTTCGCGGACCGCCGCGAAGCCGGGCGGCTTCTCGGTGAGCTGCTGGCCGACGTTCGGGCGGAGCGCCCGCTGGTCTACGGCATACCGCGCGGCGGCGTGGTCGTCGCCCACGAGATCGCCGAACGGCTTCAGTGTCCACTCGACGTGCTGATCGTGCGCAAGCTCGGGTACCCCGGACACGAGGAGGCAGCGTTTGGCGCGCTCGGAGAGGAGGGCGCGCTCGCGCCGGCGGCGCTTGCCCAGCTCGGTCCGCAGGACCCCGGCTACGACGTCGTGCAGGCGGCGATGGCCCGCAAGCACCGCGAGGCCTCCGAACAGATTCGCCTCTACCGCGGGGGCCGCGCCCGTCGATCCGCGACGGGCGCGACCGCGATTGTCGCCGACGACGGGATCGCGACCGGCTTCACGTTCGCGGCGGCGCTCGCGATCGTCCGCCATGACCGCCCGCGGCGCTTGATCGCCGCGATCCCCGTTGGTACCGCCGAGGGCACCGCCCTTGTCGCCGGCTACTGCGACGAGGTCCGCTTGCTCCAGCCCGCAGTGCACGGCCGATTCTTCGCCGTCAGCCTTCATTACGACAGCTTCGGGCAGGTGAGCGACGAAGAGGTCCTGGAGCTGCTGGGCCGCACCGGATCCGGTGCCTCCGGGCCCGGCAACGTGGAGTGAGACGCGGGATATCCTTCACCGTGTGGACCCACGTCGGAAGCGCACGATCCGCCTCGGGATCGCGCTGGGTGTCGCGGTGCTGCTCGCAGGGGCGCTGATCTACACGTCCTTCAGCGCCGCGACGGAGGCTCAGCAGCCGTCCGAGCTCATCTCCAGCGGCAAGCCGGGAAAGTCCTACGAGCTCACGGGCACGGTCGCGGCGGGAACGGTGCGGCACGAGGGAGAGACGCTGCTCTTCAGAGTTCGCGACCGGAAGGGCGCGGCGTCGGTGCCCGTGCGTTACACAGGCGAGGTACCGGATCCATTCCGCGAGGGGCGCGAGGTGATCGTCAAGGGGTCGCTGAACAACGGCCAGTTCGTGGGCGAGCGCGACAGCCTCGTGACCAAGTGCCCCTCGAAGTTCAAGAAGAAGAACTCTCAGTAGGTAGCGGCGAAGCCGCAAAGATGTTCTTCCTGTCCTCATGACGACATTCGGCCGCGGCCTCCTGATCATTGCGCTGCTCACGGCGGTCTACGCCGCACTCGCGGCGCTCCGAGGCGCCCGCGGGGACGGCCGTGAGTGGATCGCCTCCTCCCGGCGCGCGATCTACGCGCTCGCGGCGCTCCTCACGGCCACCGTGGTGGTGCTGGAGTCGGCCTTCCTGCGCTCCGATTTCTCCTTCGGGCTCGTCGCCGACAACTCCTCGACGACCACGCCGACTTTCTACAAGCTGACCGCGATGTGGTCGAGCCAGTCCGGCTCGCTCCTGCTCTGGGTGTGGGTCCTGTCCCTGTTCTCCTCGGCCGTGCTGTTCGCCACCCGCCATCGCCTTCCGGAGATCGTGCCGTGGGCGACCGCGGTCCTCGGCGGGCTCGCCACCTTCTTCTGCGCGCTGCTCGTCTTCAAGGTGAGCCCGTTCACCAGCATCGCCAATCCGCCTGCCGAGGGCCTGGGCCTCAACCCGCTGCTACGGCACCCGAGCATGATGTTCCACCCGCCGCTGCTCTATTCCGGCTACGTCGGGTTCGCGATCCCGTTTGCGTTCGCGGTCGGGGCGCTCGCCGCACGGCGCGTCGACGCCGAATGGATCCGCGCGACCAGGCGCTTCTCGCTGATCGCCTGGACGTTTCTGTCCGTCGGCATCCTCCTGGGCGCGCGCTGGTCTTACTCGGAGCTCGGCTGGGGCGGCTACTGGGGATGGGATCCGGTCGAGAACGCCTCGCTCATGCCGTGGCTGGTCGGCACCGCGTTCCTGCACTCGATGATCGTGCAGGAGAAGCGCGACATGTTGAAGGTCTGGAACGCGTCGCTGATCGTGGGGGCTTTCACGCTCGCCCTGCTCGGCACGTTCCTCGTGCGGTCCGGAATCCTCGACTCGATCCACGCCTTTGGCGCCTCGACGGTCGGCGGCTGGTTCCTCGGCCTGATCGCACTGGTCGTCGCCGGCTCGGCGGCCTTGATCGTGGCGCGGCTCCCAGACTTGCGCTCGCAACGCCGGATCGACTCGCTGCTCTCCCGCGAAGCTTTCTTCCTGCTCAACAACCTCGTGCTCGTGAGTCTTTGCTTCGTGGTCTTCTGGGGCACCTTCTTCCCGCTGATCTCCGAGGCGGTCACGGGTGACAAGGCGAGCGTCGGCCCGCCCTGGTTCGACCGGTACACGGTCCCGCTCGCGCTGGTGCTGGTACTGCTGTCGGGAATCGGCCCGCTGCTCGCCTGGCGTCGCGTGACGCCTGCGCAGGTGCGCACGGTGTTCGCCGTGCCGGCAGCGGTCGGGCTTGCAACGGCATTCGCGCTTGGGCTCTTGACAGATGCTGCCGACAGCCCGGCATCACTCGCCCTGTTCGCGTTCGCCGCCTTCACGGTGACTGCCGTCGGGAGCGAGTTCTGGCGGGGCGTGCGCGCTCGCCGGATCGAGAGCTCCGACGGAGCCGGAAGAGCGCTGGTGGCGATCGTCCGCCGCAACCGCCGCCGCTACGGCGGGTACGTCGTCCACCTCGGCATCGCGGTGGTGCTGCTGGGAGTCGCCG
>JBKOZI010000008.1:0-19503 GCA_046725795.1 Actinomycetota bacterium | reverse complement strand
CCGACGATCTTTGCCGACCTGCGCACGCAGGTCCACAACTACTGGGATCGTGGCCTGCTCGGACTGGCGCTCGATCCCGCATTCCCGGCCAAGCCCTACGTCTACGTCTACTACGTCTACAACGCCGCGATCGGAGGCACGGCACCGCGCTGGCCGACGACCGACGGCACATCCGACGACTGCCCGACCCCGCCCGGTCCGACCGATAAGGGGTGCGTGGTCAGCAGCCGCGTCTCGCGCCTGCATGCGTCCGGCAACGTGATGACGGGAAGCGAGGAGGTCCTGGTCGAGGGCTGGTGCCAGCAGTCTCCAAGCCATTCGGGCGGCGGCATCGGGTTCGGGGCCGACGGCATGCTCTACGTATCCGGGGGCGAGGGCGCCTTCTTCAACAAGACCGACTGGGGCCAGTACGGAGACCCTCCAAACCCGTGCGGAGATCCCCCGGGTGGCGTGGGCGTGGCACTGAGCCCGCCGACCACCGAGGGCGGCAGGCTGCGAAGCCAGGACCTGCGCACGTCCGGGGACCCCGTCGGCTTGAACGGCACGGTCATACGCATCGATCCGGACACGGGCGCCGGCCTCCCGGACAACCCCCTCTTCTCCATGGTGGACCTGAACGCGCGCCGGGTCGTCGCTTACGGCCTTCGAAACCCGTTCAAGCTCGCGATCCGACCCGGCACCAACGAAGTCTGGGTGGGCGACGTCGGTGAAGGCCTGTGGGAGGAGGTCGATCGCATCGCCAACTACCGCGGCCGCATCGAGAACTTCGGTTGGCCCTGCTATCAGGGCGGCGCCGATGCGAGCGGCAATCGTTTCACGTCGCTCCGCAACCCGAGCTTCGACTCGCTGAACGTGAACATCTGCGAGGGCCTCTACCGCAGGAAGCCGAGTCCGGTCGTCGCGCCCTACTTCGCCTACTCGCACACTGCGCCGGTGGTCGCAGGAGACAACTGCGTGGCCGATGCGGGAAGCGCGATCACGGGCGTGGCTTTCGCGCCCGAGAATCCCAGCTACCCGGCCGCCTATCGGAACGCGCTGTTCTTCGCCGACTACACGCACAACTGCATCTGGGTGATGTACGCCGGCGCCGGCGGGCTGCCCGATCAGTCGACGCGCCAACTGTTCGCCCAAGTTCCCTCGGGAGTGAACAACCTGGACGCGATCCAGCTCGAGTTCGGGCCGGGCGGCGACCTGTTCTATCTCGACTACGGTGACACCAACGGGTCGATTAGACGGATCTCCTACACCGGCAGCGCAAACCGGGCGCCCCTTGCGGTGGCAGCCGCGAGCCCCACCAACGGTCCGGCGCCGCTCACCGTCTCGTTCGACGCGAGCGGCTCGAGCGATCTGGACGGCGATGCCCTGACCTACTCCTGGGACCTGGACGGCGATGGAGCATACGACGACTCGATCGCACAGAAGCCGACGTTCACCTACACCCAGGTGGGCGACTACACGGCGGGGCTCAAGGTGACCGACACGAGCGGCGTTTCGGATACCGACTCCGTCGTGATCAATGTTGGAAACACGCCGCCTACCGCCTCGATCACCGCGCCGACCGCCGCCACGACGTGGAACGTGGGCGACCAGATCGGCTTCTCGGGCTCTGCCAGCGACCAGCAGGACGGCACGCTCGGCCCGACGGCCCTGTCGTGGTCGATCATCCTCCATCACTGCACGGACACCGGCTGTCACGTCCACCCGATCCAGGACTTCTCAGGAACCGCGAGCGGCTCGTTCACGACGCCCGACCACGAGTATCCCTCTTACCTGGAGCTTCGCCTGACCGCCACCGACTCGGGCGGCCTGCAGGACACCAGGACCGTGCAGCTCGACCCCAAGACGGTCGTGCTCACGTTCGGGTCGAGTCCCACCGGATTGCAGCTGACGGTCGGAAGCCAGGTCGCGGCCACACCCTTCACTCGGCAGGTGATCGTCGGCTCCACGAACTCGGTGACCGCGCCGGCGCAGACGCAGGACGGCACGCGATACGGCTTCTCGTCATGGTCCGACGGCGGCGGCCAGAGCCACGACATCATCGCGCCCGAGGCCGCGCAGACCTATTCGGCCACGTTTATCGCGGACAACCAACCGCCGAACCCGCCCTCGAGCCTGACCGCGCAAGCGACGAGCTCGACCAATGTGGATCTCGCCTGGACCGCGCCGACCGACAACGTCGGCATCACCAACTACACGATCTATCGAAACGGCGCTTCCCTCACGACGATCGGCGCGGCGACGAGCTTTTCCGACACGACGGTAGCCGGGGGAGCCACGTACAGCTACCAGGTGAGCGCCCTGGACGCCGCCGGCAACGAGTCGGCTCTGAGCGACACAGCGACGGCAACGCCCCCGAGCCTGACCACGCTCACGTTCCAGGCCGACGCCGACGCACGTGTCGAGGAGGCCAATCCCACCCTCAACTACGGCACCGACACCGCCTTGCGAACGGACGGCGGGCCGGATCCGGACGTCGAGAGCTACCTGCGATTCAGCGTCAGCGGCGTCGGCGGACCCGTGCAGAGCGCGAAGCTTCGGCTCTGGGTCACGAGCAGCACGGCGGACGGGCCCGCCGTCTACACCACCGGCAACACGTGGCCTGAGACCGGCATCACCTGGAACAATCGGCCTGCCCGCACCAGTGGCGCCACCGACGACAAGGGCGTGATCGCCTCGGGCACGTGGGTGGAATATGACGTCAAGCCGCTCGTGGGCGCCGACGGCACCTACAGCTTCATCCTCGCCACGACCTCGAGTGACGGCGTGGACTTCAGTTCGCGCGAGATCAGTGACTTGACGCACAGGCCGGAGCTCGTGCTGACCTTCGGCAGCAATCCGAGCGACTTCATCCGCCCCAGCGCGCCCGCCGGCCTGACCGCGCGCGCGGGGGACTCGACCAACGTGGATCTCACCTGGACCGCGGCGACCGACAACGTCGGCGTCACCAACTACAAGATCTATCGTGGCGGCACGCTGCTTGCGACGACCGGTGCGGTGACGACCTTCTCCGACACCACCCCGGTCGCCGGGACCACGTACAGCTACCAGGCGACCGCGCTCGACGCCGCCGGCAACGAGTCGGGGCCGAGCGACACCGCGACGGTCACGACGCCGCAGCTCACGTTGCGGCCCGATGCCGACGCACGGGTGGAGGAGGCGAATCCCACGCTCAACTTCGGCACCTCGAGCCGGCTCCGAGTCGAGGGCGGCGTCGATCCCGACATCGAGAGCTACCTGCGCTTCACCGTCTCTGGTGTCACCGCGTCCCTGCAAGGCGCCCGGCTTCGGCTCTTCGTGACGGACCCCACGGTGGACGGGCCCGCCGTCTACACCACCGGCAACACGTGGTCTGAGACCGGCATCACCTGGAACAACCGCCTTGCTCGCACGAGCGGCGCCACCGATGACAAGGGAGCCGTCGCCGACGCGTCGTGGGTCGATTACGACGTCAAGCCGCTCGTGAGCGGCAACGGCACCTACAGCTTCATGCTCGCCACGAGCTCGGAGGACGGGATCAACTTCAAATCGCGGGAGACCACCGACAGCCCCTTCAGGCCGGAGCTCGTGCTCTCGTTCGGGCCCTGAGCGCCCTATCCGCCTTCCAGCGCGTGCGGGAGCTCCTCACGTGAGCGCACGTCGAGCTTGCGGTAGGCGCCTCGCAGGTGCGATTCCACCGTCTTGACGGAGAGGAAAAGCGTCTGGGCGATCTCGCGGTTGGTCAGACCTTCCGCGGCCAAGCCGGCGATGCGGCGCTCGCTCGGGGTCAGCGACTCGACGCCGACCACGACCAGCGGACGCAGCTTCTCTCCGGTCGCCGCTAGCTCCTCGTGCGCACGGCGGGCGATCGCGAGCGCGCCGCGTCGACGCGCGAGCTCGACCGCTTCTCGCAGCAGCCCGCGGGCATCGGCGCGGCGGCCCGCACGGCGGAGCGCGGCGCCGAGGTCGGTGAGGGCTCGCATGTACTCGAGCCCGGCCGGGGATCCCTCGAGCAGCTGGACGGCCTCTCGCAAATGCTCGATTCCGTCACGACCGCCCATCACGAGCCCGAGCGACCTCGTCGCATGGCCCAGCGAGCCGGCCGTGCCCCAGCGGCGGGCCCTCTCGAGTCCTGCCTTCGCGAGGCGCATTGCCTCATCGCGCTCGCCGAGGGACGCGAGCACGACGGCGGCATCCGAATCCCACAAGAAGAAGCTCGTTTCACTGCGAGCCTCGCGCCGGCCGATCTCCGTTAGGTCCTCGAGCGCCCTGCGGTGCTTGCCCTGGCCGAGCTCGACCATCGCGCGGCAAAGGAGGATGGGCGTGAACGACATGTGGTCCGGCACATGCACTGCCACTCCGCTCAGCTCGAGCTCGCGCTCGGCCTCCTCCGGCTCGCCGCGCTCGATCAACGCTTGAGTGATCCAAGCGATGGTCAGCGGCAGACCTGGCACGATGTCGTGGGACCGCGCGATCTCGATGGCGGTTCTGGCATCCGCGGCGGCGCGGGCGATCATGCCGCGGCGAAACTCGACCTCCGACCGCAGGCCGAGGCTTGCCCCTTCCAAGGGAGTGGACCCGATCGCTCTGCTTCCGGCCAGCATCACCTCGAGCGCGCGTTCGGCGAATTCGAAATCCTCAGCCACCGCCAACACGAGGATCAGCTGGCCAGGGATCTGCGAGGCAGGTTGCTCCACGAAGATCTGCCAGCCGTCGAGCGCCAGCCGCGCGAACTCCGCGGCCTGACCCGCGTTCTCGCCGACCAACATCAGCCGCCATGCCTCCACGGCGAACCAGAGGCGCTGTGCCGGGCTCCGGGGCTCCACTTGCTCCCTGTACGGATCCATGCGCTTCTTGATCTCGTTCGGTGGCGCGAGATCGACCGCGAGCCGTTGGACCTCGAACTGCAGCGCTACGTCGATGGTGCCCGTGTCGGAAGCGGCCTCGATCGCCCGGCCCAGGACCGCCGATGCCTGTTCGGGATGTCCGGTTCCGTTGAGCACCCACGCCAGCTCGCGGGCACATGTCACGAGCACCTCCGGGGCGGACGCAAGTTCCGCAATGAGGGTTTCGCGGAGTTCAGGTGTGAGCGGTTCGGCCGATCTGCCCAGCGCCGTCACGAGCTCGGCCAGGAGGGAACGCCGCGCATCGGCCGGCGGCGGCTCCGTCCAGGCACGCCGAAGGTAACGGACGGCGGCGTCCGGAGTTCCGCGCTCCAGCGCCCTCGACGCCGCGGCCCGCAGCAGCTCCACCGTCTCGGCGTCTCCCATTGGATCGCTCGCGAGCAGGTGGACGGCGATCGCGTCCGGATCCGCTCCGCGCGCGGCGAGCAGACGGGCGGCGGCGTGATGCGCCTTCGATCGCTTTCCGACAGGGAGATCGTTGTAGATCGCGGCTCGCGTGAGGGGATGCACGAAGGAGAGCGGTCGGCCGGGCGAAAGCAAGTCGACGGCGACGAGCG
This sequence comes from Actinomycetota bacterium, assembly GCA_046725795.1. Taxonomy (GTDB): domain Bacteria; phylum Actinomycetota; class Thermoleophilia; order Solirubrobacterales; family JBBDJG01; genus JBBQKG01. The sequence goes on along the minus strand of JBKOZI010000008.1, from coordinate 14,066 downwards.
AGTCCGCCGCCTCCGACGCCGATGCGGGGTCGATCCCGGCGAGAGCGGCAGCATCGCGAAGATCTGCTCCATCGCCGAGGACCGCCACCGCCTGTGCCAGACTCCGCGCCTCCCGCGGCAGCCGCGCCAGTCGCAGCAGGACCGTGCGCGAGACCGTCTTCGGGGTTACGCCGGCGACATCGGCCGCTGCGGCCGCGGTCGGGGCGATTGCCTCGATCACCAACTCGCTGAGCAAATCGCGAAGCACAAACGGGTTTCCGCTGCTCGCGTGGTGACAGGCCTTGCAGAACTGCTCGTCGGCGTGAGAGCCCAACGCCGACTTCACCAGCACGGCAACCGCCGCGTCGCTGAGCGGATTCGGGCGAACGACCTCCGCGGCGGGGTCCGACGCGATCGCCGCGATGAGCTCGCCGTGAGCGTCCGGCTCGGTCGGTCGCGCCGTGAGGGCGAGCAGCACAGGAGCCTCCTCGAGTCGACCGGCCAGGTAGTGGAGAAACCGCAGCGACTCCAGATCGCCCCAGTGGGCGTCGTCGACCGCGAGTAACACAGGCCGGTGTTCGGCCAGGTTGGCCGTGAGCCAGTAGAGCCCGTGCAGGAGCGGGAAGGACGAGTCGCCGACGGTTGGCAGCGCGGGCGACCCTCCCTGCGCAAGTAGCGGCTCCACGATCTTCGCCGCTCCGGACACGAGCGCCCGTCGCTCTTCGTCCCGCACGTCGGCGAGAGCCGGCTCGAACAGTTGGCGCACGAGCCCGTACGGAAACTCGCGCTCGAGCTCGGAACCACGGGCGTGCAGTACATGCATGGCCGCTTCGTTGGCGCTTTCGCGGGCCGCAAGCAGCAGGCGCGTCTTGCCGATGCCGGCCGGGCCCTCGATCACCAACAAGCGACCCGCCCCCGTGGACGCATTGCGGACAGCGGCGCGAATGACCTCCAGCTCCGTCTCTCGCTCGACGAGCTGCTCCGCAGCGGCGACTCCCATGCGGCAATCGTGTCACGGCCAGCTTCAGGGTCAAGTTCAGGGTGCCTGCCCTGTAGCGATCGCCGGACTCGCGCCGCAGAATCGCCTGCATGAACCTCTCGAAGAGGCTCCGGTGACACGAAAAGGATCAGCCGCTCTCGAACGCTACGTGTTCGACCTGTCGACCACCGAGTGGGCGGAGATGCCTGCGTACGATGTAATCAACGCGGCCGTCTTCGCGGCGCGCGGCTCCGTCCACGGATATCCGGACCACAGCGCGGCGAGGGTACGCGAGCTGCTCGCCGAGCGCCACGCCCTGCAGCCCGACCAGTTCGTGCTCGGGAACGGCGCCGGCAACCTCCTGCAGACCGCGGCGCTCACTCTGCTCTCGGCCGATGACGACCTCGTCACGCCCTGGCCGTCGTACCCCCTGTATCCGCTGATGGCGCGCCGGGCAGGCGCGCGACCGGTGGCGGTGGCGCTCGACGGTGGACAGGTCGATGTGGACGCCCTCCTCGCCGCGGTCAACGAACGCACTCGGGTGCTCGTGATCTGCAACCCGAACGACCCGACCGGGACCTATCTCGGCTCACAGTTCCTCGCCGAACTCCTCTCACGGATCCCAGAGCGCGTATACGTCCTCCTCGACGAGGCCATCGTCCACTTCCAGGACCGCGAGGCTGAGGACGCCTGCCTTCGGCTCGTGGACGACTTTCCGCGCCTGGTCGTGTTCCGCAGCTTCTCGAACGCGTACGGACTGTCGGGTCTCAGAGCCGGCTACGCCGTTGGCTCACCGGAAGCCGCGCACCTGCTCGATTCGCTCGCTCCTGTCCTGGGCGTCAACGCATTGACCCAGGCCGCGGTCGAATGCGCCCTGCAGCGGGGTGATACGGAGCTTGCCCGCCGGCGCGAGATGGTGATCGCGCAAAGGCGCCGGGTCGATGATGCGCTTGCGCAGCTCGCCCTGGAAGTGCCGCATAGCGAGGCCCATTTCGTGTGGATGCGCGTGAGGGGGATGACGAGCCTGGAACTCGCCGCTGCTTTCCAGCGCGCCGGCGTAGTCGTCTTCCCAGGCTCAGCGCTGGGAGACGCGGATCACGTGCGCGTCTCGCTCAAGAGCGCTCTGGCGACGGACCGCTTGCTGACCGTGCTGGCCGAGATCGCTGCGGCGACGGCCTACGTCGACCTCGTGGAATCTGCGGCATGACGACGACGCGCGCTCTGTGCCTCTCGCTCGAGCTCGACTTCGAAGGTGAGCGCGTCACCGGTTGGCTGGCGGATGAGCAAGGCAACGACTGGGCGTTCTCGTGCTGGCTGGATCTGCTGATGCTGATCGAGCGGGTGCGTGCCGGCGCGCGGATGCCCGCCAGCGCGGGCGAGCAGGTCGAAGCAACCACAGCGATAGATGCACCGGCCCGGCGCGAGGTGAAAGAAGCAGGTCAGCCCACCTTCCGGTAGGTCAGGTCGAAGTCGGTCTCCCAGCTGGAGGCGTTCTCCGCCTTCTCCCAGCGGCCGGCGATGGTATTGCCGTCGTCGCTGAAAGTGCCGCTGAAGCGCTGCGGGAACGGGTCCGGCTCGTCTCGCCACAGCTTCCAGACGCCGTCGCTCAAGGTCATCTCGTAGATTCGGTGGACGCCGCGCGAGTCGAAATAGTGCTGGCGAAAGGTCTCGGGCTCGTCGCCGGTGCCGATGATCGCGATGCCGTCGGGAGCCTCGGGCAGGTCGACCGTCCAGCGCTCGACCAGGAACGTCCGTCCCTCCAGCCACTCGAAGGTGACCCGTGCCTCGCCGGGCCATGGCGGCCCGCCGGGAGGCGCCGCCTCCATGGTCCACCGCCCAACCAGCCCATCGAGCCGCTCGAGCGCGGGATTTCGACCGGGCTGCGCCACGGGTACTCCTTCCGTCGCCTAAGGGATGACCGTTAAGAGCGTACGGGCTCCGTCAACCATGCCTTTGCCCCCACGCAGACGTTGTCAGCTTCATCACCGGGGCGGAACCGGCATGATCGGGAGAAGGTGACGAGCGACAAGGGAGGCAAACGCGATGACGCAGCACAAGGTAGGAACGCGTGAGGAATGGCTTCGCGCCCGCGAGGGGCTGCTCGAGCGTGAGAAGGAGCTGACGCAGCGCGGCGACGAACTGGCGCGCGAGCGGCGCGAGCTGCCCTGGGTGCCGATCGAGAAGGACTACAGCTTCGAGACCGACCAGGGAACGAAGACGCTGACGGAGCTCTTCGACGGGCGCTCGCAGCTGCTCGTCTACCACTTCATGTTCGGCCCGGCCTACACGGCGGGCTGCCCTGTCTGCTCGTCTGCGGCGGACACATTCGACGGCGCTGTTGAGCACCTGAAGGCGCGCGACGTGACGTTCCTTTGCATCTCCCGCGCGCCGCTCGAGAGGCTGCAGGCCTACAAGCGGCGCATGGGCTGGAAGTTCCCCTGGGTTTCGTCGCAGGCAACCGACTTCAACTTCGACTTCGACGTCTCGCATACGGAGGAGCAGCTGGCGCCGTTCCTCGAAGGCGACGTCGGTCCTGTTGTTGCCGAGCTGGCGGCAGCGTGCGGGACAGACCCGGCGGGATACGTGGCGGAGGGGCCAGGACTGAGCGCCTTCGCGCTCTCCGATGGCGTCGTCTACCACACCTACTCGACCTACGCGCGCGGCCTCGAACCCCTCTTGGGCTTCTACCCACTGCTCGACCGGGTGCCGAAGGGTCGAAGCGAGGGCGACCCGCCAGAGATGTGGATACGCCGCCACGACGAGTACGAGGGTGCCGCTGGTGCGGGCGGCTGAAAGCTGCTCGTCGGTGAACTCGCCGCGCCGGCCTCTTCAGCGCCTCGCCGCTGAAGCGGTTTGTGTCTGAAAGCCCTTCCAGCGTGTTATGCGCTCGGGCTCGAGCGCGACTGAGGCGACGTCGCGGCGTAGCGTCGCGTGGCCCTGCCCGCGGAGCAGTCTGCCGCGCTTTGCGAGCGGGCCAACGCCCTCGCTCTCGTCGATGCAAACGCAGGCGGCTGCGGTCCGAGACCCGCCGGCCTCTCTCATTGGACCTGCCGGAACGCGCGCGCGCTCAGTTCGTGGATCCCACCTTGCCGGAAGCGCGACCGGCCCGCTTGGCGCCATCCATCCGAGGACGGCGCGCGCCGGCCAGCCATCCAGCAGATCGAGGGTTTCCACACGGACGCTCACGGGCGCAAGCTGCTGGCGCTGCGCGCGCCCGCGCGCGACGTCGCGCGCGAAGGCCGCCATCTCCAGTGCATTGCGCGTGGCGAAGGCGGGCAACGCGAATGGTGCTCGCGCGAGCTCGGCGGGCGATGCGGGCAGTCGGTCGAGGAGCGTCGCCTCGCCGCGAATCGCAAGCGATGCCTCCTCGCCGGGCACGACCACACCGACTGCGGGCCGCTTCGCAAGGACGCGTGCCTTGAGCGTGCCGCGCCCGATGCCAAACCACAGGCGGTCGGGCGTCGCTCCGAACAGCAGCGGCGTGACGTGCGGGCCGCTCGACGTCTCGACGGCCAGGTAGGCGAACGATGCGCTCCCGAGAACGCTCGCGACCTTCGGTTTCCAGAGGGCACGCACGGGCCGGGACTGTATTCCAGCGTGACTCGGCAAGCTATGACAGAACGAGTCATGGCACCCACAGCCTCAGGACGGGCCCGGGCGGCTTCTCAGCCGTTCACAGGGTCATGACGCAGTTCACCAAGCCACAGCCGCCCGACTTTAGAGCAGTTGTTTCAGGTAGGCGAGGGCGACAAGCTGGGCCCTGCTGTGCGCGCCGAGCTTCGTCAGGAGGCGCTGGATGTGCGTCCCCACCGTCTTCGGGCTGATCGAAAGCTCGCGCGCGATTTCCTTCTGGACCCTGCCCTCGGCGAGGAGGCGCAGGACCTCGCGCTCGCGCGGTGTCAGGCTGGTCTCCGGCGGCCGGCCGTCCACTGTGGCACCGCCCGGCTCGACGAAGCGGCGGACGCGGGCGACGAGCTCGTCCGGCTCGAAGGGTTTGACGATGTAGTCGTCGGCTCCGATCAGGAGGCCCGCGACTCGGTCGATCGACTCGGTCCGGTCGTGCGACAAGATGAAGATCGGCAAACCGTCGCCGTGAGCGTCCCGCAGCTCGCGGCAGAGCTCGTAGCCCGTGACGTCCGGTAGGCGGAGCTCGAGCAGGACGAGCGCCGGGCGCTGGTCGGCCGCTGCCGGGACGACCTCTGCGCCGCTTCGGAACTCGCACACGTGGTACCCGGCACGCTCGAGCCCTGCCCGAGCAAGCCTACGGGAGGCAGTGTCGCCGTCGGCGACGAAGATCGTTCCATGACTTCGACCCATCGGGCCTCCGTTGTGCTGGGGCTTCGTTTACAGCAATTGCAGGTACTTGTACAAGGAGTTGTACTGCATTCGGCCTAGGTCGCGATTACTGCAATCGCCGTCTTTTCCGCTGCTCTCCACACTCATATGCTTGGCGGGTCGTCGCGAGGTTTGCAGGAGCGCGTCGGCAGAGGGAAGAGAAAGGAGGAAGACACTGCGCGTGTCCGCTTGTTGTTCACGGCGGCGGGCGCTGGGGCAAGGCAGCTTACGGCTCCGATCTCGTGAAGGCTGCGACCACCAGGCAGGGACGTCGTACGCGGGCTGTACCGGTTGCGGCAAAAGCGTTCATTCGATCGAAGGACCGGTCGAAGGGCGCAACCCGAACTGGAGGGTAGTGTGACGCGCATCCGAGAATTCATGCGGCGACGGTACGTCGTAGTGGCGGTGCTCACCCTGGGCATGGCCATCTCAGCGATCATCGCCTTAGCTGACGCGGGCAACCCGGTCCTCGGCACCATCAAGGGGACCGCGGTCGACAACGGGGACGGCACGGTCACCATCTACGTCCGCGGCGAGTGGAACTGGCTCTCGCACAGCAAGGACTGCAACATCGACCGGGCCGGTACTGGCGTGGGGGTCATCTGGAACGATCCCACCGAACCGGGTTACACGGTCACCAAGGCACCGATCTCTGCCGGCGTGGGGGTCGCGTCGCTGGCCGCGCGGGACGACCCGGCGAACCCAGCGTACGCGACGGTGACGAACCACAACGTCATCGACCAGATGGTCCACCCAGTAGACAGGGGCAACATCCCGCAGGGCTTGCCCGGCAAGACCGGTCAGGCTTTCGTCGACCCGTCCCCGCCGGGGGTGACCTCGACCCAACTCAACGCATGGCGGGGTGGCTGCGGCCGGGAACCTGTATTCGCCACGGCCTCTATCACTTCGGCGACGAACTCCGGCAATGTCGTCACGCTCAACACGGCGGTCGCGCACGGCTTCTCGGTCGGAGACAAGATCACAGTCGCGGGCGTCACGCCCACGGGCTACAACGGCAGCTTCACAATCGCCTCCGTGCCGACGAGCACGAGCCTGACCTACTCTGGCAAGAGCGGGCTGGCACCGGGCTCGGGTGGGACGGTCACGGACACCACGACCACAACGGGGGCCGGCTGCGTTCAGTTCTGCGGCGACCCGTGGGGCTCATGGGGCTACGAGAAGAACGGAGGGCTGGGCTACGCCCACACCTACCTCAAGAGCCAGCTCCCCAGCTCGGTGTGCGTGAACTTCTACGACGTGCACGGGAGCAACGCCGGCTTCCAGGCGCCGAACGGGACCAAGGAGATCACCGTCAACGGGAACGGCGACAACTCGATCCAGACCAACTCGTTCAACGTGAATGCCGGGGCGAACTGCATCTCATTCTTCTTCCCGAGCATCTCCACGGACGCCACGAGCGGGGTTCCGAGCGATTCGATCCACGACAAGGCGACGCTGTCCGGCGGGCCGGCATCGGGCTACGGTGGGACGTTGAACTTCAGGACGTACCCGAGCCTCACCGCGTGCAGCAACGATACGGCCGGGACGGGCGGCACGAACCGCGGCAACAAGACCGTGACCGGCAACGGGGACTACACGTCGGACGACCTCCCGACGCCCGTGACGCCGGGCACCTACTTCTGGAGGGTGTTCTACAGCGGAGACACGGGCAACTCGGTGCAGCCGGCTGTTAGCGACTGCAACGACAACGCGACGCACCCGACCGAGAAGTCCACGGTCTCCAGGCCGCCCACCACCACCGAGACGGCGCAGAAGGTCTCGATCACGGACTTCGCCAGGGTCACGGGCCTCACCGGCCTCGCCTTGGGCGGTACCGTGAAGTTCGCGCTGTTCGACAACCTGGCGGACTGCAACGCCTACAACCCGGCGACGAACACGCCAACGCCGCTCGCGGGCACGCCCATCACGAGGACGCTGTCGGGTGGAACCAGCGGCAGCGAGACGGTGAACAGCGGAGCAGTCACGGTGACGGCCAACGGCACCTACTACTGGAACGTGTCGTACAGCGGCGACACCTTCAACCAGGCATCGGGCAGCACGTGCACCGAGCAAACCACTGTCTCGGGCAACGTCAACGGCGTAGATCCCTAAGGCAATTCACATCGACTGATCGAAAGGGCCGGCCTCCGGGCCGGCCCTTTCTCATGCGCTGCTGTGGAGAGTCAGTGGTGAGAGTTGTGAACGCCCTGCGCCGACAAACCCGCGGCTTCGAGGGCGGCCCCTCGGTCTTCTCCGAAGTACTCCATTGCGACCGGCGTGCCATCGCGGAATGTCCACACATGCGCGACCCGTGCCTCGACCCGAGCGCCGCTTGCCTTGCCCCTGCCGCTCACCTGGATGAACGCGACAACCTTGTCGCTTGCGTCTATCAGCTCTTCGGATTCGATACGGAAGGTCTCGTCCCATGCCTCACGCAAGCGGTCCCAGTCTGCGCGGACCTCGTTGCGACCGCGTACCACTCCCGTGTCGATGAGTCGGCGCGAAGAGTCCAGGACGAACTCGACCGGAAGGAGTTGCCAAACCGCCTCGTCGCCCCGGCTGAGCGAGGCGTAGGCATCCGGGACGAACTCGACGTTCTCCCACGACGTCTCGCGGTAAGTATCTCGCAGGTGAGACGCGGCTACCGGCTCGACGCCGCGCGCGCTCGGGACGCGCTGCTTCGAATCGCACGTTCGGCCGTGCGGTCGTCCGCGAGGGTCTTGACGATCAGGAACGCGAGCTCGTCCTCGAGCTCGTGCAACACAGCCACACGCCCGGCGCGGACTTCCTGCCCGACGATCTCGGTGATCGAGGCAACGAGGACGCGGGCGGCGAGTGCGGGCGGGGGCGGCAGCTTGGGCTGCTCGGCTCGCGCCCGCGCGGCGAGCGCCTCGAACATGGCCTCGAAGCGTGCATAGGTTCGATCACGCTGCTCGAATGCGCGGCGGCCCGCCGCGGGCAACTCGACGAGGTAGGCCACGGCGTACTCGGGATTGCGCTGCCACCAGCGCAGATAGGCGCTCGTCCCTTTGCGCACGGCATCCGTCCAGTTCTCCTCCGTTGCGAACGAATAGAGCTCATCGAGCATCGACGTACTTTCCTCGTCGCAGGCCTCGAGGTAGCAGCCCGGCTTGTCGTCGAAGAACTCGTAGAACGCGTTGCGGGATACACGCGCCTTGGTGACCACGTCGGAGATGGTCGTTTCCGCGTATCCACGCTCCGCGACGCACTCGAGGATCGCGCGCACCAATCGCTCGCGCTGCGAGTCGAGCACGTGTTGGCGCGGGAGCTTGTGACGCCCGCGCGGCAGAGGAGTGAGGTGCGAGGATGCCATTTGACTTTTAAGTACTCATAAGTATTCTAATCGGCCGGGAAAGGCAATCCGGTCGCCCCACGGATCCCGAAGCAAACGGGGCGAGCGCAGTCACGACACCAAGGGGAGGAAGGCGTGACAACGACATTGCCGCGAGCATGAACCTGGCCGTGAGGCTGTGGGGCTGTGTCGCCGCAGCGATCGCGCTGGGAGCAATTGTGGCACCGGTCGCAAGCGCGGGTGCGCCGCCGCCGCTGTCGCGCGAGAGCGCGCGGGTCGACGTGTCCTCCGCGCGTGGCGCGGGAGTGTTCGGTCGCTGGGCGCCCGATGCGAACGGCTTGCCCTCTTATATGTACGAGATCGACCACCGCACCGCTCCCGAGGCGGCGCAACCGGAGCTGAGCGGCAACCGCTACGCCTGGCACCAGCTCGGCAACGACCACGTCGTGGCCTTCGGCTTCAACCGGGGCTGGACCCAGCTCTGGAGCCAGGACCGCATCTACCACTGGGTCAACCTCGCCGAGCCCGAACAGGGACAGTACGGCGGCGGCTACGGCTACCTGCGCGTCGACGGCCAAACGCTCACCACGCTCTACGACGACCTGCCCCCCGAGGCCGGCGCGACGCGGAGGTTCGGCACCGGCTACTACGAGCGCGCTCTGCCGGCGCGCCCCGTGAGCGTAGAGGAGCGGGTCTACGCGCCCTGGGGCGACGACCCGATCCTCCTGCACGACGTGGTCGTGCACAACCACACCGGCCATCCCGTGGACGCGACGTGGTTCGAGTACTGGGGCGTCAACCCGACGCAGCAGCTACCCGGCAAGCGCGTCCACCGCGGACTCGAGCAGCCGCGCTTCGACCCGGCATCGGCGACGCTGACGGCGGGCCAGGTGGACCCACAGGACGCGCGGCCGCTCACGATCTACGCCGCCGCGCTCCAGGGACCCGTGGCCGGTTTCGACACCGACGGCACCGCCTTCTTCGGTGCCGGCGGCCGCGCGAAGCCCGACGCCGTGGAGGCCGACCGCGCCGGAAACACCATCGCACCCCCCGTCCCGCCCGAGACCACGGGCAAGACCGCTTTCGCGCTGCGCTCGCCGGTCACGATCCCGCCCGGTGAGTCGGTGCGTCTGCGCTACGGGTTCGGCGAGGCGCGGGCCGAGGCGATCCCGGGGCTGGTGGCGAAGTACCGCGAGGCCGCCGACCCGTTCGCCGCAACGGTGTCGGCCTGGCGTGGCTGGGTGCCGCAGGTGGACCTCGGCGCCGACCGGAGCTGGCTCAGCCGTGAGCTTCAGTGGGACGCCTACGTGCTGCGCTCGGGCACCACCTACGAAGAGGAATGCGGCCACCACGTCATCTCCCAGGGCGGCTACTACCAGTACTCGTTCGGCTTCCAGGGCGCCTACCGCGATCCGCTTCAGCACATGCTGCCGATGATCTGGACGGAACCCGAGATCGCACGTGACGTCCTGCGCTACTCGGCCGTCGAGCAGCCTTCGAACGGCTTCATCCCGTACGCCCTGCTGGGCAACTGCCGGCGCTTCGACCTTGGCACGTCCAACGACCTCGACGTCTGGTTGCTGCTGGCCGCGGCCGAGTACGGCCTCGCGACGCGCGACACCGACTTCTTCGACGAGCGCCTGCGTTTCGCCGACGCGGGTGAGGCGACGCTTTGGGAGCACCTGAAGCTGGCCTTTCGCCACCAGGAGTCCCAGCGGGGGCCGAACGGCGGCTACGTCATGGGGGCGACCGGCGACTGGTCGGACTTCTCCACGCAGTTCGGCCCGATGACCGAGTCGATCCTCGTGGTCGCCCAGGCGGCCTTCATCTACCCGCGGCTGGCCGAGCTCGCCGACCTGCGCGGTGACGCCGCGTTCGCTACACAGCTGCGTGCGACCGCCGCGGGGCTGCGCGAGGTGCTGGCCCGACAGTGGACCGGGCGCGGCTGGTACGCGCGCGCCTGGTTCGGCGCGCAGCGCTTGGGCGAGGGCGTCATCTACGGCGAGCCGCAGCCGTGGGCGCTGCTCTCCGGCACGCCGTCGCCGCAGCAGGCAGGGACGCTCGTGGCGAACATCCGGCGTTTCCTCACCGGCGTGGGCGCGCCGCACGGGCCCGCGCTGATCGGCTCCTCGATGTCGCCGGCGCGCGACGACCCGGACGTGACCGAGACCACGGTCTACCCGGGCGCCACGGGCAGCAACGACGCCGTCTACGTGGGTGGCGCCTGGTACGCGATCAACGGCTGGCTCACGTGGGCGCTGGGAGAGCTGGACGGCGTCGTGCCCGGCGCGCGCGAGCTGGCCCTCGACGAGTTCGAGCGCAACACGCTGACCGCACACGCGAGCGCTTTCCCGAATCACTGGAACGGCGTGATCTCCGTAGACGACATGTGCAAGGCGCACTACAGCCCCGACCCGGCCCGGTGCGGCGTTGGCCTCAGCACCACCGTCCAGGGCTGGATCATGCACCAGCCCGCATGGAGTCTGTTCGATGCAATCCGGCTGGCCGGGGTCACGCCGACGCGGGACGGCTACCGGATCGCGCCCCATCTCCCCCTGGAGCGGTTCTCGGTGCGCATGCAGCGCGCCGGCGTTGCCGCGGCGCCCGGTGAGCTGCGCGGGTATGTGCGGCCGGAGCGCGGCGGGCCCGTCGAGATGCGGGTGAACCTGCCGGCCGGGGCGCGGTCGGTTGTGGCTTGGGTCGACGGCCGCCGCGCCGCAAGCCCGATCGACAACGGCTTCGCCGTCTTCAACGTTTCGACGCTCGCCGGCGAGGCCAGCGATTGGGCAGTGACCTGGAAGACATGAGGAGACCAACCGTGAAAACCAAAGCGATCCTGTCCACCGCCGGCCTCGGCCTCGTGTTCGCGCTCGTCGCCGCGCCCTCCATGGCGCCGGCGCACGACCCCACGGTCGTGACCGCCGCACCGCCGCTCGCGGCGCCGGGATGTCCGGCGTCGGCGAACCCGATCACGTTCGCGAGCACCGACGAGTTGCTCGCCGGGAACCGCACGATGGCGGGCTTCGGCGAGCGGCCGACCGCCAGCAAGAACCACCAGCGGTTCGTGAGCTGGATCTCGCAACGCCTCCAGGAAATGCCCGGCGTCCAGCGGCGCAGCATCCCCTACGAGATCGACCGCTGGCTGGAACAGGGTGAAAGCCTCGAGGCAGGCGCGAACGGCACGCTCGACACGATCCCCGTGAGCGGCGCGGTGCCCTATGCCGAGCCGACCCCCGGAGCCGGCGTCAGCGGCCCGCTCGTTTACCTCCCCGGCTCACAGCAGCTCGCTGGCCAGGACCTGGCCGGCAAGATCGTCATCCGTGACGCGACGCCGGGCTCCGTGCCCAACGCGGCCTTCGCGGCTTTGGAGTGGTGGAGCTGGGACCCGGACCTGTCGCTGACGATGACGCTGCCCGGCAACTACGAGCGCGACTACCTCGCCTATCAGCAGCGGATCGACGACCTCGTTGGGGCGGCGCAGGCGGGCGCCGCCGGGCTCGTGTTCGTGCACGGCTTCCCGCGCGAGCAGGTCCGCCACCAGTACTCCCCGTACGAGGGGGTGCGGTGGGACGTCCCGGCGGTGTCCGTCGGCGTCGATGAGGGCGAGCGGCTGAAGGCCCTCGCCACCAGCGGCGGCGCGGCTCGCATTCGCCTGTTCGCCTCCGAGAAGACCGCACCCACCGAGACGCTGGTCGCGACGCTCCCCGGCGTGAGCGACGAGAAGATCGTCGTCGAGAGCCACACCGACGGTATGAACGCGGTCTGGGACAACGGCCCGATCGCGATGCTCGCGATGGCAAAGCATTTCGCGGCGCTGCCGCGCGAGTGCCGGCCGCGCACGCTCGAGTTCGTCTTCACGACTGCCCACCTCTACCAGCGGCTGACCGGAACGGAGCGCGACGGCGGGGCGGAGCAGTACGCGCAGGAGCTCGAGGTCGCCTACGAGCAGGGCAAGCTCGCGCTCGTCGTGGCCATGGAGCACATGGGCGCGCGCGAGTACGCGGCGGTCCCCCGCACGGACGGCCCCGGCCGCGTGCTCAAGCAGACCGGGCAGAGCGAGCCCACGGGCATCTTCATCGGCGAGAGCCCCACGCTCGTGGAACAGGTGGCCCAGGTGGCCATCGGGCACGACCTGCGGCGCACGATCGCACTGCGCGGAGCGGACCTCCCGGGCCTCCACCTGCCGCCCCACCACAGCTTCGGCGGCGAGGGCACGCCCTACCACAAGCACCTGTTGCCCACGGTCGCGCTCGTCACCGGTCCCTGGACGCTCTACAACCCGGCGTTCGGAATGGAAGCGATCGACGGTCCGCTGCTTCGCAACCAGACGCTGGTGTTCGCTGACCTCCTCCACGCCGTCGCCTCGATCCCGCGGGAGGCGCTGGCCGGCGCCTACCTGGGGGAGCGCGAGGCGCGTGCATTCCTGTGCGCCGCCTCGCCGGACGGCTTCGGCCTCGTCAACTGCGCGGACGTGCCGTGACCGGACGCGCGATCTGCGTGGCGCTCGCCGGGGCCCTGAGCCTCGCCCTGGCGGTGCCGGGCGTCGCGCTCGCCGCCGGGCGCTGCGGAGATCACCCCTGGTGCGACACAGCCCTGTCGCCGGACGAGCGCGCCGGCCTGTTGCTGGCCGCGCTCACACGCGACGAGAAGATCAGCCTGCTCGCCGGCGACGAACTCACTGGAGTTTCGGGCCGCGAAACCGGGCACACGGGCACCAGCAATGGTGTCGAGCGTGTAGGGCTGCCGCCGGTCTACTTCAGCGACGGGCCGGTTGGGGTGCGGCAGGGCAAGGCGACCGGCCTACCGTCGTCGATGACGGTCGCGTCGAGCTTCGACCCGCAGGTCCCGTTCCGGCACGCCGCGATCGTCGGTGACGAAGCGAAGAAGAAGGGCAACGACGTCGTCTATGCCCCGGCCGTAAACATGATGCGCACGCCGCTCAACGGCCGCACGTTCGAGTACTTCGGCGAGGATCCGTTCCTGGCGGCGCAGATGGCGACGGGCTGGACCAGGGGCGTGCAGTCCGAGGGGTTGATCGCGAACGTCAAGCACTTCGCGGTCAACAACCAGGAGGGCGTCGGCGTCCGGCTCCCGGGCGCGCCGCTGGGGGTCCCCGTCACCGGGTCCCGCCTGACCGTCGATGCGCGCCTGGATGAGCGGACGCTGCGCGAGATCTATTTGCCGCAGTTCGAGGCTGCCGTGAAGCAAGGAGGCGCCGGCTCTGTGATGTGCGCCTATCCGCGCGTGAACGGCGCGTTCGCGTGCGAGAACCAGCACCTGCTCGAGGACGTCCTCAAGCGCGACTGGGCCTTCAAGGGGTTCGTGCTCACCGACTATGGGGCCGCCAAGAGCACGGTGAACTCGCTGAACAACGGCCTCGACCTCGACATCTGGCCCGCGATCGCCTACCGGCCGGAGCTGGTAACGGCCGCCCTCGCCTTGAGCCAGGTGAGCGAGTCC
>JBKOZI010000007.1:0-6026 GCA_046725795.1 Actinomycetota bacterium | reverse complement strand
CGGGGAGATCCATCCGCTCGGCGTCGAGCACCCGGTAGTCGACGTTCTCGAGACCGAGCTCGGCGCCCCGTCTGCGCGCGGCGTCCACCATCGCGGGCGAGAAGTCAGTGCTGAACAGCTTTCCGTCCGGCCCGACCATCCGCGCCGCCGCGAACCCGGTCTCACCGGTTCCAGCGGCGAGCTCGAGCACCGTCTCTCCGGGTTTGGGATCGAGCGCCGCCACCATCCGCTCCCCCACCGCTCGAGTCACGTCCCAGATGAACGCCCGGCCGCGTTCCCAGCCGGGAGCCATCGCCTCCCAGATCTCATGGCTGGCCCGCCTGTACTCATGGAGCTTCATCGGCGCCGCGATTGTCGGTCGACGACGAAACGCGGGGCTACGACCAGAACTCGTCCCAAGCGTACTGGTCGCGATAGTGCTCCCAACCCTCGGTGATCCGGCCGTCCTTGAGGTGGAAGACGAGAACCGCGTCAACGCCCAGGCGCTTGCCGTCACGCTCCGCGCTGTTGCGCTGGATGCCGACCACACGGTCGTCATCATCCGCAAGCAGGTGCTGCAATCCGGCCTGGAAGGTGCCTCCCGTGTCCTGTCCCAGCCGGCCGAAGTAGGCGAAGGTCGCCTCGCGGCCCTCGTGGTCGCCGGCCAGCGGACTCCGTCCCGGCGTGTGCCACACGGCGCCCTCGTCGAAGATCTCGGTGAGCGTGTCAATGTCGCCCGAGTTGAAGGCCTCGTAACCGCGCCGAATAATCGCCGCGTTTTCATCTGCTCCCATCGCTTCCCTCCTGTTCGTCGCTCTCAGCCCGCGTGGGAACCTAACAGGCCAGCGATACCGCGATCGCCTAGAGGAACACCTTCAACGGCGTACAGCTGGCGAGCCTGTCGAAGTCCGCGTCGGCGTGAAGCAGCGACGCGCCGGTCCGAACGCATGGTGCGGCGATCAAGCAGTCGATCGTCTTCCCGATCCTGATACCCGCCTGCCGCGCGCGGCGGTAGAGCTGCGCCGCGAGCGAGAAGTCGTTCAGCGACTCGAGCCGCAGGATCTGGGGACGCGCGCAGGTGGCGCTCGACGAGCCGGGCTTCGCGCTCGGACCGAAGACCCTGGAGGATTTAACGGTAGGCGACTCCGTACCTCTGAGAACGCCGATCCAGAAGCTCGTGTCGACGACCATCACGTGCGGGCGCGGCGGCGCGGCTGGCGCTTGGTTCGGAGGCCGGTCAACTTCAGTGCCTGGCGCATCAAACGGTCATCGATCTCAATGCTGGTGCGCATACAAACGACCATACACCGCTGCCTAAGCGGTTCTCGGCGTGCTCGCTTTCGACTGAAGGGTTTGTGCAACGAGCCGTCTAGCCCGAAACCTGAACGGTCCGCTTGCAGCCCGTGAGGTTCACGGTCAGCGGGCCGTCGCTGGTAACGCGCAAGTCGACGTTGCAGCCGACGCGGGCGCGCTTCGGGTTGATCGTGACCGCGGCGACGTTCTGCGCCGTGAGGTCGATGCGGTTGGCCGACACGCCCGGGGGCGTCGGTCCCCACGTCTTGTACTGGCGGGTGAAGGCAAGCGTGCCGAGATTTCCGCCGCCGAGCGTGCCGGCGCCGAACTGGGTCGCGGAGGCGAGCGGGTCGCCGGTGCCGAAGGCGTGCGAGAACGCGTCGACGGTGCCCTGACCGGAGCTCCGAGGCCGCACGCCCGAGAGCCAGTAGGCGTGGTCGGCGACGAAGCCGAGGTTGGCGTGGTCGAGGCTCGGATCGGCGACATAAGTGACGTGCGCGGGGTTGCGGTCGACCTTGGCCGTGCCGAGGAACTCCGCGGCGGGCGCGTACTGGTCGTGGATCGCGAGCGTGAGGTGCTCGGCGGTGTAGATGTCGAGCTCGTAGCGGTAGCCGAGGCGGTCGAGCTCGTCCGAGGTCGGCAGGTATGAGGTCGGGGGCACGAGCTCGTCCGCGGACGCGTTCCACATCAGCACCGGGATGTTGCGCAGCGAGGCGATCATGTTCGTGTCCTCGCTGCGGCCGACGGTCGGCTGCGCGCGCGCGAACAGGTCGGGGAACTGCTCGCCGAGCTTGAAGGTCCCGAATCCGCCCATCGAGTAGCCCGTGATCACGGTCCACTCAGGGTCGAGCTTGTAGCGGCGGGCGACGTCCGCCCACACCTCGAACACGTCGGCGCCCGCGTAGCTGTCGTAGAAGCCGTCCGGGCCGCGCGCCAGGGGCGTGATCACGATCGATCCGGGGCCGCGCTCGCCGAACTGCGACTGGTTGCGGCTCGCCAGGTACTGGTTGTAGGTGGCAGCCAGCGAGTGCAGCAGCAGCGTCATCCCGTAGCCCTGTTGCGGCACCGGCTTGCGCGGAACATAGATCGCATAGGGCTGGAGGTTCCCCTGGTAAGCGCCGGGGCAGGTGCTCGTGTCGCCGCCGAAGCAAGGCGTGGAGAAGTCGGCTCCCTGCGCCGTCTCGAAATGGCTGGCGAGGATGCGGTCCATGGGACCGCTCTGCGGCACGCCGCTTTCGTCGCTCGCGTTGGCCGCGAGCTTTCGGAAGTCGACGTCGGCGTGGAAGGCGCTGATGTCATTGGTGGCGAGCTCCTCGCCCTGGTCCTTGTCGCGCCACCAGGCGGGACTCTCGGCCGTGCCCGCCGGGTCACCGACCTGTGGCATCGGCTCGTCGAAGCGGAAGGCGACGTTGAAGAAAGCCGGTGGATTGACAGCGGTGCCGCTGCCGCCGGGGTGGGCTGCGTCGGCAGAGGGCTGAGGCAGCAGGTAGCGGCCATTGGCGCCGTCCCAGAGGCCGACTCCGGCCGCGAGGCGAACGGTCTGCCCGGTCGGGTCCCACGCGCCGCGCGGGACGCGCGCTTCGATCTGACGACGGGCGGTGTCGATCGTCACCGGGGCAGATGCCACCGGCGCCCCAGTGGCGGCGTTCACGATCTCGCCGACCATGCCCGTGGCGGCCGCGTGCACGGTGAGGAAAAGATCGGCGGGGGCGCTCACGTTCGCGCCGGCCGGGAACTGGCGGAGCACTCCCGGCGTGCCGCCGATCGCGATCGAGAATGCGAGCAGCGAGGGGTCCTTGAGCGTGTTCAGCGTGACGCGGAACGCCGTCGAGGTCGAAAGCGGCCTGACGCGGAGCTCGACGAAGTCGGCCGCGTTGTTCGCGTAGGCGGAATCGGTCGGATACGTATAGGTCCCGTTCGGCTTCGAGAACGTGTCGCCGGCGGCGCGCGGATCGGCCGGGTCGGCCGTCTCGTTCGCGCCGTGATCGTCGTAGAGGAAGTCCTGGTAGAGGTACTCGCCGTTGCGGTACGCGCCCGCGCCCGACGTCAGGATCGGCTGCGCCTTCCACACCCCGGCGTTCGTGAGCTGCGGCGCCGTGGCCGGAGCCGCATAGAGGATGTCCGGTCCCGGCCGCGGCCCGGGACCGCTGTAGAGCGATCCCGGGGCCGCGAGCCCGGCCTCGGGGACGGAGGCTAGGCCGGCGAGCAGCCCAACGAAGGCGGCGACGACCTTTCTACGGCAGCTGCGGGACACTCGCCTGGATGCTCTTGAAGTTCACGATCGCTCCGCCCCGATATGCCTCGTAGGAGGTCGAGGTCGAGGCGATCTGAAGCACGAGCTGATCGCCTGCATCGACCGTGTACGAGACCGGCTCGATCTTGAACGTGTAGGTGTGGTCGAGCCCGTCGGTCGCGAACACCTTCGGCGTGATCTGGTTGCCGAGCACCTCGCCCTTCGTCTTGTTGACGATCTGGAAGAAGACCGTCGCCTGGTTCGGCTCATCGGTGGCGGTGCCGATCCCGTTCTCGGTCAGGGTCACGGTGGGCGCGCCGATCAGCGTGCCGGGCTGGCTCGGCAGCGGCACCTCGAGGCTCGCCGGAGCGTCGGTGCCCGGCAGCAGGCCGGTCGCCGTCGGGCCGCCGTTGATCACGACCGTGCCGCTTCCGGACGCGCTGCGTGTGGTCGTCCCCGGCACCGGGTACTCGCCGGCGCCGTGCCAGACGCCGTCGTCGGTGACGTACTCGAACTTCGAGCCGGTGTTGACCGCCCTGTTGCCCTTCACCCAGCGGTCGAACCACTTCACGATCTGGCCCTGCGTGTAGTTCGCGGGGCCGGAGTTGAAGGGCTCGCAGGTGCCGTGCCCTGAGCAGTACCACGCCATCTTCAGCGGCTGGCGCGGGTGCAGGGCCTTCATCGACGCGTAGTTGTCCGCGCCCTGCGAGGGCGGGAACAGCGTGTCGATCGTGCCCTGGATGATGAAGGCCGGCGCCGTCACGTTGCCGAGCAGGTAGTCGGGGCCGCGGTGGGCGAAGAAGTCCTGCGTCTGCTGCGACCACTGGCCGGTACCCCCGCCTTCGACGAACGCCTGGTGGATCGCGGGGTCGTAGTTCCCCGTCTCCGGGTCGGTGGGGTCGGAGGTGACGCCGCCCGAGACCGCGGTGAGGCCGGCGCCGTAGAGCAGCGTGCCCCAGCCGGTCTTCACGACCGTCTCCGGGTAGAGGCTCTCGAGCAGGTTGTTCCAGGAGATCTCGGGCGCGATCGCGTCGACGCGGTGGTCGATCGCGTCCGTCACCCACTGGATGCCGCCGGCGTAGGAGCCGCCGCTCATCCCGACCAACGGGTCGCGCTTCTTCTTGGCGACGCGCGGGTCGGCGGCGAGCACGTCGATCAGAGCGGACGCGTCGCGGGCCTCGTAGTCGGGGCTGTCGATCTCGACCGTGCCGCCCGACTCGCCGAACCCGCGCGAGTCCCAGGTGAGCACGCCGTAGCCGTTGTCGAGCAGCTGCTTGACGAATCCGGTCGGCGTGGTCTCGCGCGATCCGCCCCAGCCGTGGGTCCGCATGACCGCGGGCACCTGATTCGACGCCGAGGCGTTGTCGGGGAAGAAAAGGCTGTAGACGATCTTCGTGCCGTCGAACGAGGTCGCCTCCTGGTTGTCCTGCACCTGGTAGGCGCCGGCGGTCGCCGGCAGCATCAGCGCCAAGGCCAGTCCCGCGGTCAGCAAGCCTCGCAATGCGAGCGTTCGCACGTGCATTCGTCCCCCTTTTCCGTATGTGGCGCGGCAACTCCCCAGTGCCGCGTGGGCGGGGTTATATCAAGTTTTAACTCACGGTTGCAAAAGCGAGCGGGCAGGTTGCTAGACTCGGACCGTCAGACAGGCCGGACACCGTGTCCGGCCTCAGCAGTGTCAGGTTGGCGTAGTCGCTGTTCAGTGAGCATCCTCCGCGTAAGCCGGCACATAACCCGTGGAGGCATATATGCCAACCGGAACCGTTAAGTGGTTCAACGCCGACAAGGGCTTCGGCTTCATCACGCCCGAGGACGGCGGCAAGGATCTGTTCGTCCACCACAGCGGCATCGAAGGGGACGGCTACCGCTCCCTGGACGAAGGCGCGAAGGTGTCGTACGAGACGACCTCGAGCGACAAGGGCCCGAAGGCCGAAAAGGTCACCCGGCTCTAAGCAAGGCACCAGTCCTTGATCGAAGGCCCGCTTCGGCGGGCTTTCGCTTTTAGGCATCCGGCGCGCCAGGAGCAGCGAGGAGTAACATCCATCCGCCCGTTGAAACGGCTAAAGGGACAGTCTGTGGATCCCGGCCGGCCGATGGCACTGGAGAGTGCGTGAAACCGGTGACCCAACCGGCGGCCAGTTCGCCTCTTGCGCGAGAGGCGGAACTCGTCGCGAGCGCACAGCGGGGGAACCGGGAAGCGTTCGAGGCTCTGTTCCGAAGCTACCGAGGAGCCATCACCGGCTACGTGCGGGCGAGCGTTCGAGACGAGGGCCGCACCGAGGACATCGTCCAGGAGGTCTTCTTCTCCGCGCACAGCAGTCTCGCGACGCTCAGCCACCCGCGTGCCTTCCGCTCTTGGCTTTACCAGATCGCGCACAACGCGTGCCTGGACGATGCGCGGCGCCGCAGCCGCAACGACGAGCTGATCCTCGGCTGGGACGAGTTCCCCCCGCCCGATGAGCGAATCGTGATCCACCACCAGGGCCCGGACCATCAGCTCTCGCAGAAACAGGAGCTCGCGGAT
>JBKOZI010000006.1:0-11621 GCA_046725795.1 Actinomycetota bacterium | reverse complement strand
TTCACCCATGCCCAGGTCCGCGACGAGCCCGAGTACGTGCAGGCTACGCTGGCCGCGGTGGCGAGTCGCGGCCGGTGACTCAGTCCGCGGGGACCTCGACCTCGGTCTGGAGGCGGGCCTTGAGACGCAGGACGGCCTTCGTGTGGAGCTGCGAGACGCGCGACTCCGTCACGCCCAGCACCTCGCCGATCTCTCGGAGCGTCAGATTCTCGTAGTAGTAGAGGGCGATCACCAGCTTCTCGCGCTCGGGCAGCCGTGAGATCGCGTTCGCGAGCCGGTCCTTCAGCTCGCTGACTCCGAGCTCGCGGGCCGGGTCGACCGCGTTCGGGTCCTTCATCGTGTCCAGCAGCGAGACCTGGTCGCCGCTCGAGTCCGACACCGTCCAAAGCTCGTCGAGCGCGACAACCGTCGAGTTCGAGATCTGGAGCAGGCTCTCCTGGAAGTCCTCGATCGACACCTCGATCGAGTCCGCGACTTCCTTGTCGGTCGGAACGCGCCCGAGCTCGTGCTCGAGCTTGGTCTGGGCAGCCTCGATCTCGCGCGCCTTGGCCCGCACCGAGCGCGGCACCCAGTCGAGCGAGCGCAGCTCGTCGATGATCGAGCCCTTGATGCGGGACACCGCGAAGGTCTCGAACTTGATCTCGCGCGCGGGATCGAAGCGCTCGATCGCGCCGATCAGTCCGAGCAATCCGTAGGAGATCAGGTCGGATTCCTCGATGTGGGCCGGAAGCCCGCTCGACATGCGCCCCGCCACGAACTTGACGAGCGGCGAATATGCGAGCACGAGCTGCTCGCGGGCCTTCTCGTCACTCGTCCGCTTGTAGCGCGACCAAACGTCTTTCATGTCGGTCTGCCGCATTCCTGGACTCCAAATAGATCGGGCGAAGCTCGGAAAGCTACGCCCGCGGGTGGCTCCTTGCGTACTGACGACGCAACCGGCCTGACTCTACCCGAGTGTAGAGCTGGGTCGTCGACAAACTCGCGTGGCCGAGCAGCTCCTGGATCGTACGCAAATCGGCGCCGCCCTCGAGCAGATGGGTCGCGAACGAGTGCCTCAGGACGTGGGGCGAGATGCCGCCGGCGAGGCTCGCGCTCCGGAGCCAGAGGCGGAGGCGGCGACGGACGTCCGAGGCGGACAGGCGCTTGCCCGTTTTGGAGAGAAACAATGCGGGCTCCGCCTTCTGCTTCGCCCGCTCGCTGCCGAGGGCTGGGCGTGCGGTGCTCAGATAGCGCTCGAGCGCGGCCTGCGCGGGCTCGCCGACCGGCACGAGCCTGGTCTTGGAGCCCTTCCCCAGCACGCGCAGCTCCTCGGCGTCGAAGTCGATCGAGTCGACATCGAGGTTGACGATCTCCTCGCAACGCAGCCCACACGAGTACGCAAGCTCGAAGAGCGCGCGGTCGCGGGTCTCGAGGGGAGTGCGGGCTGGAATCCGGTCGAGCAGCCGCTCGACCTCGTCCGCACGGAGCGCGCGCGGCAGCCCCCGCGGCCGCCGCGGCGACGGGACGAGGTCGGCCGGGTTCTGATCGAGCTCGCCCCGCTCGACCATGTGCCCATAGAACGAGCGAATCGCGGCGAGCTTCCGCGCAACCGTCTGGCGAGACAGCCCACGCCCCCCTTCGCGGGGAGTCCTTGCGAGATGCGCCGCGTACCGGCGCAGGACCCGGTGTCCGAGGCCCTCCGGCGAAACGCCGGCGGCCGCCGCCCAGGCGGCGAGCTCGCCCACGTCGAGGCCGTAGGCGCGGCGCGTCTTCTCGGCCATGCCGCGGGCGCTCAGCCAGCGGTCGAAAGCAACCAGGGCCTCGCGCCAGGAGGCCGGCAGGACACCTTCAACGGCAGCATTACGATCTTCGGCTGTGGCTGGGTTCTTCATCAACGTCGACGATGGCCGGGTCGCGACCCACGCACAGCTGATCGATGCGGGCGAAGCCTCCGACCGCTCGCCGCCCGAGCTGCCCTGGCATCCACTCCAGGGCCCGAACGACGCCTCCACCGCCCTCTACGCAGTCCTGCGGAAGAAGGTTCGAGGCCGCCACCGCGAGGCCTGGATCGGCCTGCTCTGTATTCGCCACGGCTCCCGCCAGGCCTCTCTGGAGGCGGAGGGGTGGGACGAGGTCCCGGTAGACGAAATCCGTGCCGGCCCTTAGGACTTACTGGACGTAAACAGGCGCCTGCACCGGCACCTGGTCGTAGAGCGCCTCGACGTCGGGGATCGCCATCCGGATGCACCCGTGCGAGGCGGCCGTACCAAGCGAGCCGATGTCGGTGGTGCCGTGGATTCCCGCGCCGTCGAAGATCCCGAGCCAGCGTGACTTGATGGGGTTCTCCGGGCCCGGCGGAATCACCCTGCCCGCGAGCTCGCCGGCCCAGGCGCTGGTCGGTACGTGCCACGAAGGGTTTACGGCCTTGCTCTCCACGTGATACAGCCCGGCCGGTGTCTCGAGCCCCACCTGCCCGACCGCGATCCTGTAGCTCTTCACCAGCTTCAGCCGCTTGAAGAGACGGAGCGTGAACGCCGGGCGATCCACGGTCACGACCACCGGGTACTTCCTGGCCAGCTCGGCGGTCGTCACCTTCGGCTGAGTCACCTTCACCTTGATGCGGACCGTCCGGCCGTGGCCGGTCTGGATGAGCGCCTCATCGACGAGCCGGCGCAGCCGCCTGTAGCTGACCCTGAGGCCCGTCTCGGACTGGATCGCGGGAAGGCTCGCGGTATGGAATTGGACATCCGCATCCCGCGGGGGACGGTCGACCGAGCGCTTGACTCGCCGCACGAACCGGCGCACGGAGTCGGCCGAATAGCTGACCCGGGCCGGGAGCTCCGCATCGACGTCCGATCCGGTTAGGCCTCGCCAGACGCGGCCCGGCAGGCCGCCCGTGCGGCTGCGATCGAGGGCCTCGTCCACCATCCCGTCCACGTCCACGGCGATGCTTGCCTTCTCGGGCGTGAGGCGGAAACGGCGTCCGGCCACGCGCACACGCACAGGCCTGTCGAGCCGTCCGGCCAGCCCGGCCTGCAGCTTGCGCTTTGCAGCCGAGGCGCGCAGGCCGCCGATCTCCACGCCCTGGATCTTCACCCCATCGGCGATCAGGTCGTCGCGCGAGGTGTCGTAGGCGTATGCGCCCACGGCAAGCCCCACGACAACAGTCGCGGAAACCGCAGCAAAGAGTGTCCACCGCTCACGAGTCATGGCTAACACGGGTAATTGTTTCGACTCCGCAGGGCAAATCCCGCCCGCGGATACTGTTTACCCCGTCAGCGCCGCGGGGTTGCGGGATTTTGCACCGCGCCTGCGGGCGCGGGTGGAAAGTAGCGCGGCGGCCGGTCCTCCATGGAGCGCTCACGGACGCTGGGGCTCCAGCGAAGGAAGTCCTCGACCTCCTTCTCGTAGCGATAGGGCTCCTTCACGCCGCGAAGCACGGAGCGAAGCCGCAGGTGCTCTCCGAACTTCATGACGGTCTCGCGCGTCGAATGCTTGAACTTGAACCCGGCCGCCTTCAGCTTGCGGTTGTCGAGACCGCGTCCGTACCGCATCTGGATCAGCATCTCCGGCGGGATCTGGAAGCCGAGTCGCTTGAGGCCGGATCGAGCGAGGCCCGTCCCCCACGGCGGGAGGATCGGAAGGGCATGCTTTCCAATCAGGTCGATGACCTCCGAAAAGGCCAGCACGCCGTCGGGAGCGGCGTTGTATACGCCGGGGATCTCGTGGTCGACCGCGAACTCGAGCGCGTTCACGACGTCGTCCGCGTGGATGAACTGATAGCGCGGGTCGAACCCGAGGATGATCGGCACGACTGGGAGGCTCAAGAGGCGCGCGTGCGATGTCGTGATGTCGGGACCGAGCACGTTGCAGAAGCGCATGACCGTGACGGTCACCTGCGGGTTCTTCTCGCTGAAGTCCGCGACCGCCGCCTCTGCCTCCACCATGTCGCGCTTCAGCGACGTACGGGGCTCGTGCATGCGGCGCATGTCCTCGGTCCAGAAGGCGGGATCGTCGCGTCCTGTCCCGTAGTAGTGCGCAGAGCTCTTGAACACGAGCTTCCGCACGGGTGAGTCGGGGTTCGAGCAGGCAGCCAGGATGTTGAGCGTCCCGATCACGTTGTTCTCGTGCGCGAGGCGAGGCGAGGTCACGGCGGAGTCGACCACCAGGCGGCTGTCGACGACGGTGTCGATCTCGGCCGCCTTCACGATCCGCCGGATCAGCGTGTGCTGGTTGGAGACGCGCACGAACTCGGTGCGCTCGAGCTCGCGCGTCGGGTCCTCCGAGTCCACGCCGATGATCGCCTCGACCGACGGATTGCGCTCGAGGGTCTGGGCGAGCCGGCCGCCCCAGTAGGTCGACAGCCCCGTGATCAGGATGCGTTTGCCGGGCATGAGCGCGCGCGATTCTCCCACATACAAGAGCCGGAATCGAAAAGCCCTTCTGAGCGGGTGGTTAGGATGAGATTCCGTGAGGTCCAAGCAAGCGATCCGGCGATCTGTGTGGGACGCGATGGACCGTGAGGGAGTCTCACGCTTCCCTGGAGCGCACGAACGGATCCCAAACTTCGCGAACGCGCGCGCGGCGGCGGAGCGGCTCGCGCGGCATCCCTCTTGGGTCAAGGCGAAGACCATCAAGGCGAATCCGGACGCGCCCCAGACCCAGTCACGGCGGCTTGCGCTCGAGCAGGGGAAGACGCTCGTGATGGCCGTCCCGCGGCTGCGGGACGCCCATCCGTTCCGGCTGCTCGACCCGTCCAAGCTCTCCGGCAAGAAGCTGCGCGAAGCCGCCACGATCAAGGGGGCGCTCAGGCACGGCGCCGTGATCGACGTCGAGCAGGTGCCCAAGCTCGACTTGATCCTGTGCGGCTCCGTCGCGGTGAACCTGAAGGGCGCACGGATCGGCAAGGGCGGCGGGTTCAGCGACCTCGAGTACGCGATGCTCGCCGAGGCCGGCATGGTCTCGGACAAGACGACCGTTGCGACGACCGTGCATCCGATTCAGATCCTGCGCGAGAACCTGCCCGTCACTGCGCACGACATTCCGGTGGACCTGATCGCGACGCCGCGTGCCGCGATCGAGGTCGAGCGGGCGTTCCAGCGCCCGGCGGGCATTCTCTGGGATCATCTGCAGCCGCCGCAGATCCACGAGATCCCGGTGCTCGAGCGAATGGGATATGCGTAAGCGGCCCAGCGAGCGCCGGCAGCGGGAATTAAGCTGGGCGAACAGATGACCGCCACCACAGGCGCACGCACGTCGAACTATCTCGGCCCGAGGCCCGAGCCGGATGGATACGGCGTCGCGCAGCGCTCCGAGTGGCTCGACATCGACTGGCAGGAGCACCTTCGGTCCAGCGTGGTGCACGGCTCGCGCGTGAATTACGCCGAGATGGGCGAAGGCCCGCCGGTGGTCCTGATCCACGGCCTGTCCGGCTGCTGGCAGAACTGGCTCGAGAACATCCCGCAACTGGCGCGACGGCACCGCGTGATCGCACTCGACCTTGCCGGCTTCGGCGAGTCGGAGCTTCCGCACGAGGAGATCAGCATTCCGGGTTACGGGCGCTTCCTGGACGCGTTCCTCGAAGAGATCGACGTCGAACGGGCCGCGCTCATAGGCAACTCGATGGGCGGCTTCATCGCGGCCGAGACAGCGATCAGCCATCCGAGCCGGGTCGAGAAGCTGATGCTCGTGTCGGCCGCGGGACTGGTTCGTGTCGGGAACCGTCGCCTCGCCGCGCTCGAGCGCGCGGCCCGCCTCTTCCATCCCGCCACCGCCGCCGTGCTCGCCCGCCGGGAGCGCCTGATCAGAAGGCCGCGGCTCCGGCGCCGGATTCTCTACGGAATCGTGCGGTACCCGGAGCGGATCGAGCCGGAGCTCATCTACGAGGTCGCCAGCGGCGCGGGCAAGCCGGGATTCCTCGACGCGCTGAACGCGATCATGAACTACGACTTCCGCGACCGGCTTCCCGACGTGTCAGTGCCCACTCTGATCGTGTGGGGCCGCGACGACTGGATCGTACCGGTCTCCGGCGCCTACGAGTACGAGCGCCTGATCCCGAACTCGCGGCGCGAGATCTTCGAGCAGACCGGTCACATGCCGATGCTCGAGCGCCCGGCGCGCTTCAACCAGCTGGTCGAAGAGTTTCTCAGGTCCTAGACCCCGGGGCTTTCGATGCGACGCTCCACGCTTCTGCTGTCGGCGACGGTGGGATTCGGCCTGCTCTACATCGCCGCTGCAGTAGCGCTCGGCTCCACGCCGGACGCCGGTGACGACGGGCAAGCGGTAGCTGCGTGGTTCCGAGACAACGATGGACACGTCAGGACGTGGATCTGGCTGCTGACCCTATCCGCACCGTTTTTCGCGACGTTCGTGGCCCTGGTCAGGGCCCAGCTTCCGGCGCCGCATCGCGACGTGTTCCTCTTCGGAGCGGTCGCCTTTGCGGCGGAGACCGCGGTTCAGAGCTGGATTTGGGGCGGGATGGCCTGGCATGCCGGCGATCTCGACCCCGCCACAGCCCGCACGCTCCTGGACGTGGCCAGCTTCTGGGGCCCCGTATTGACGAGTGCGACGATCACGATGCTGGCGCCCGTCGTCCTGCTCGCGCTGCGCGGCGAGGCAGGGCTTCCGCGATGGCTCGGTCTCGTCGGCGCCGTTGCGCTTGTGGAGCAGCTCGTCGAGACGATCACGATCTTCGGCCGGCACGGCTTCATCGCGCCGGGTGGGCCGATGAATATCTACCTGGGCGCGGCTCTGGTCGGAGTTTGGCTGCTGTGCCTTGGCGTCACCCTGGCTCGTTCCGGCAGGGTGCCGCAGTTGGCGTCTGGAAGCGGCTAGCGCGTGATCGCGCCTTCGGACGCCGACGAAACCGAGCGCGCGTACTTTGCCATCACGCCCTTCGTGTACTTCGGCGGCGGCGATCTCCACGCGGCGATCCGGCGCTCGATCTCGTCCTGGGGCAGGTCGAGCTCGAGCCTGCGGTTGGGCAGGTCGAACTCGATCGTGTCGCCGTCCCGGACGGCCGCGATCGGGCCCCCGTGGGGTGCCTCTGGTGCGACATGGCCCGCCATCAGGCCGTGGGTCGCGCCGGAGAAGCGGCCATCGGTCAACAGTGCTACCGAGTCGCCAAGACCTTCGCCCACGAGTGCGGCTGTCACCGCGAGCATCTCGCGCATCCCGGGGCCTCCGGCGGGTCCTTCGTTCCGGATCACGACGACGTCGCCTGCCTCGATGCGACCGGCCGTGACCGCGTCCATCGCGTCCTCCTCGCACTCGAACACGCGCGCGGGGCCGCGGTGGCTCGTGCGCTCCTCCCCCGCGACTTTGACGACGCACCCGCCCGGCGCGAGGTTGCCGCGCAGGATCACGAGGCCGCCGGTGGGCTTCAGCGGGTCGTCGAGCGGCCTCACGACCTCCTGGCCCGGAGTCTCCTCGGCCTCGGCCGCCTCCTCGCCGATCGTGCGACCGGTGACCGTGATCTCGTCATCGTTCAGGACGCCGGCGTCCAGCAGGCGCTTCGCGACCAGCCGCACACCGCCGGCCCGGTAGAGATCCGCCGCCACGAAGCGGCCGCCCGGCTTGAGGTCCGCGAGCAGCGGCGTCTCGCCGCTGATCCGGTCGAAGTCCTCGAGCGTGAGGTCGACGCCGGCTTCGTATGCGACCGCGAGCAAATGCAGCACGCCGTTGGTGGAGCCCCCGGTCGCAGCGACGGCGGCGATCGCGTTCTCGAGCGATCCCTTCGTGATGATCGAGCTGGGCTTGAGCTCGCGCTCGAGCAGCGTCATCACCAGCTGCCCGGCCTCGAAGCAGACCTCGTCCTTGCGCGGGTCCATCGCGGGAACCGAGGCGCTGTCGATCGGCGAGAGCCCCATCACCTCGAATGCGGTCGCCATCGTGTTTGCCGTGAACTGCCCGCCGCAGGCTCCGGCGCCGGGACAGGCGGCGTGCTCGAGCGCGGAGAGGTCCTGGTCGTCGATCTTGCCGGCGGCGTGCGCCCCGACCGCCTCGAACACGTCCTGGATGGTGACGTCGCGCCCCTGGAATCGCCCGGGCGCGATCGAGCCTCCGTAGACCATCAGCGAGGGCACGTCCAGCCTCGCCAGCGCCATCACCGTTCCCGGAATCGTCTTGTCGCAGCCCGAGAGCGCGACCACCGCGTCGAAGAGGTGCCCGCGCGCGACCAATTCGATCGAGTCTGCGATCACCTCGCGGCTCACGAGGGACGTCTTCATCCCCTCCGTGCCCATCGTGATCCCGTCCGAGATCGCGATCGTGTTGTACTCGAGGGGCGTGCCGCCGGCCGCCCGGATGCCCTCCATCACCTTCGCGGACAACCGGCGCAGGTGAAAATTGCAGGGCATCGTGCCGATCCAGGTGTTGGCGACACCCACGATCGGCTTGCGCAGGTCGTCATCGGTGAGCCCGATCGCGTAGAGGTACGAGCGCGCGGCGGCCCGGTCGATGCCCTCGACCACGGCCCTGCTCTTGTGTCGCGTGTCGACGCTCACGCCGGGGTCGGCTCCGAGGAAGAGTCCCGCGCCGCCCGCGCGCGTTCCCATTCGGCGAGCCGCCAGAGGTCACGCCGGACCCGCTGCGGATCGACTTGGCGCCCGGGCAGGTGCATGTTGGCGCCGCGCAGCAAGCGCTCTTCGTCCGCCCTGATCAGCATCCACTTCGCGAGCACATCGTCCGAGTCGGGCAGCTTCGGCCCATAGAGACGGTCGCTGCGGTCGGGAAACTCGACGCAATACTCGCTCAGCAGGCTGTTCGAACCGGGCAGGTAGGCCACGATCGGCTTGTGGGGGTAGATGAGGTAAGAAAAGCTGCCAATCGCCGGCTCGGCGCTCTTTCCGTTTCCACGTCCGACCACCCGGATGAAGCCGAGGTCGCGGTACATCTGCCACTCCTCCGGGTTCACGATCGAGCGCAGCAGCGCACGCGCCTTCAGCTCCGCCCGACGCTCGACGCCCGGGTCGAAGCGCTGCTGCGGCCGGCGCGGGAGCCGCGTGCGGCGGCGGCGCGCGCGGAGCGCGCGAATCTCGCCGGACGCGACGTAGACGCCGAGGGCGAGCGCGACGAGCGCCAGCACGACGAACGCGGGAGCCGACACGCCCTAGACGAAGGTCAGCCGCCCGCTGCGCGCGGGAAGAAGATCACTCGCTCGGTGTCCTGCGGGATCTCGGCGAAATCGTGGACCATGATCGCCTCCCGCCGGCCCGAAGCGCCCTCGGTGATCGGCACCGCGGCCCACATGCCGGACTCGAGTTGCCTGCGGAACTCCTCGACGAGGCGCTCCTCGTCCTCCGACAGCTGCGGGTCCCCCTCGGCAAGCACGACCTCGCCCTTGCCCGGCATCAAGCGCAGGAATTTCATCGTCCGGCATTCTACTCAGGCGCGGTCCGTGTCAGACGTAACACGTCAACCGGCCCGGCGCCCGCGCCGATCTCCCTGAGGCCGTCCCGCACCGCCTCCGACGCGATCCGCTTCGCCGCGCGCGCGGCCTCCAGCGGCGCGAGTCCGAGCGCGAGGTGCGCCGCGAGCGCGGAGGAGTGCGTGCAGCCCGACCCGTGCGCCGCGCCGCCCGGGTACATCTCGCCTCCGATGCGGACGACCGTATCGCCGTCGAAGAAGACGTCGGTCGCCTCCGCATCCCCGCTGTGGCCGCCCGTCACCACCACGAAACGCGGGCCGAGCCGGTGGACGGCCCGGGCGAGCGCTTCCGCATCATCTGGGACCGCGGCACCGGCCGTCTCGACGAGCGCCCGCGCCTCGGCGAGGTTCGGCGTCACGACCGTCGCGCGGGCCAGAAGGCCGACCAGCGCCTCTCGCGCGTCGGGCTCGAGCAGGTGCGCGCCGCTCTCCGCGACCATCACCGGGTCCAGCACGACGGGTGCTTCACCGACGAGGTCGAGCGCGGATGCGACGGCGCCGATCGTCTCGACGGTACCGAGCATCCCGATCTTGACGGCGTCTACGCCGATGTCCTCCGCTACCGCCCGCACCTGGCCCACGATCGCTTCCGGAGGAATCGGAGTCACCCCCTCCACTGCGACCGTGTTCTGCCACGTGACCGCGGTGATTGCGGTCATGCCGTACACCCCGCAGCGCGCAAACGTCTTGAGGTCGGCCTGGATTCCGGCGCCGCCACCCGAATCCGATCCCGCGATCGAGAGCACACGCGGTATGCGCCGGCCAGACATGCCGAAGAGGATATGCAGGCGGCGGCGGACCTCAAGCGGCCCGGACGTAGCATCCCCCGGCCCCACGGCGCACCAGGCCGAGGAGCTCGAGCTCGGTGAGGCCGGAGAGCACTTCCGCCGCCTCGGACGCCTCCGCAGCGAGCACGTCGGGAGATCCCTCTCCGCGCTCGACCGCCTCGAGGAGGGCCGCCAGCCGTGGCTCGAGCGCCGGCGGCTCGCTTTTCCGCAGCCGCGCAGCGCCCGGCCCGTACAGGACGTCGAGCACGTCCGCGGCCGAGCGCACGACGTGGGCGCCATCGGCGATGAGCGCGTTCGGGCCGGCCGCGAGCGCGGAGGTCACATGACCGGGCACGGCGCCGAGCTCCCGCCCGAGCTCCTGGGCGAAGCCGGCTGTGATGAGCGATCCCGAGCTCTGTGTGCCCTCGATGACGACCGTCAGCGCGGCGAGGCCGGCCATGATCCGGTTCCGGGCGGGAAACGACCAGCGATGCGGACGTGTGCCCGGCGGCAGCTCCGAAAGCACCAGGCCCTCCGCGCCGATCTGACGGTGAAGGCGCGCGCGTGACCGCGGGTAGGCGATGTCGGCGCCGCCCGCGAGCACCGCGACCGTCAGGCCACCGGCTTCGAGCGCCCCCTCGTGGCCGGCCGAGTCGATCCCGAGCGCCATGCCGCTGACGACCGGCACACCGGCCACCGCGAGCTCGCGGCCGAGGCCGCGGGCGACCTCGAGCCCGTACGCCGACGCCCGCCGGGCGCCGACCAGCGCCACCGGACATTCACGCGCGAGCACGTCCAGCCTCCCCACGTCCCCGCGAAACCAGAGTGCAGCGACCGCATCGGGCGCGTTCAGCAACCGCGCCGGGAAGCCGCCTTCGTGGCGGCAGACGGTCTGGAGCCCGGCCGCCGCTGCCTCCAACCGCGCGGCTTGGGCGTCGAAGCGCTCCAGCTCGGCGTCGATCGCTCCCCGCTTCGGCCCGCAGATCGCATCCAGCAGCGCGTCGTCGCCGAGCGCCAGCAACGTCGGCAGGCGGCGATGCTCGTCGAGTGCGCGCGCGATCCATGGGACCAGCAGTCGCAGGAGCGCGCCGCGGCGCAGGCAGCGATCGCAGGCCGTCATACGACCGCCGCGAGGAGGTCCGAAGGCCGCAGCTCACGGTAGGCGACCGCCTGCGCGACGTCGCTTCGGGTGATCAGGTCACGGCCCTCGAGGTCGGCGATCGTGCGGGCGACGCGCAGCAGCCGGTCATGCCCGCGGACACTCAGGCGAAGCCGCTCGTGTGCGGAGTAGAGCGTCCGCCTCGCACTGGACTCGAGCGGACAGAGCAGCCGCACCTGCGCGGGGCCGAGCTCGCCATTGCAGCGCGCCACCATGCCCGTCAGCCGTGCGGCCTGTCGCGCCCTCGCGGCGTCCACACGAGCGCGCATCGAAGGCGACTCGAGTACACC
>JBKOZI010000005.1:0-6452 GCA_046725795.1 Actinomycetota bacterium | reverse complement strand
CGCCTCGCGATAAGCGATGCCTGCAGCCTCTTTCACGGACAGTCCTCCCACCGCACCTAGAATCTATACCTCTCGGCCCCGAAAGCTCAGCTGGATAGAGCGACTCCCTCCTAAGGAGTAGGCCGCAGGTTCGAATCCTGCTCGGGGCGCTGCAGTTTCAGCTCGGAGGGGTCTCCCGGCAGCTCGGAAGATCGGTAGTAACCGGTCACCCAAAACTCACGATCAGGCTCGGCCCCAGGCTGCCGGCCTCGCGTGAGTACATGTCTACGCCATCGCTGGAGCTGGTCGCCAGCACGAAGCTGTAGGTTCCGTCGCCCACGATGAACGGCTTGACGTCGTACTCGACCCAGGTGCCGGCGCTGATCAAGCCCTTGTCATCGACCGCACTGCTCGTGCGGCCCGGACGACTGCTCCACGTGAGGCCAGCTTCGGTCCACGCGTTACCGGTGCTGTAGACGGCGGGTCCGTCGTTGGTTGCGCTGTAGGCGTAGAGGCGAAGCTTTGCGCTTCTGACAATTCCTGAGACACCGCTCAGGCTGAAGCGCAGGTAGCTTTCGACGTGGACGCCACTTCCAGCGTCCGCCCGCAGGTAAGAGGTGCCGTAGTTCGTGGAAGGAGCAGCCTCCGCCACGCGAGCATCGGCCACGGGGGAAAGAGTCAGAGTCGTACTCGCCGGCGTCGTCACGTTTGCGGAGTTGCTGAAGGCCGAGAGGTTGCCGGCCGCATCACGTGCTCGCACCTGATACGTGTACGTAGTGCCCGGACTGACTGTGGTATCGGCATAGCCGGTGCCCGTGGCAGTCGTGAGCGAGGCACCGTTCCGGAAGATCTCGTAGCCGGTGACACCGATGTTGTCGGTGGGTGCACCCCAGCTCAGATCGACTCGAGTCGAGCTCGGGGCCGAGGCCGTCAGGTTCGTCGGGGCGCTTGGAGCCTCCGTGTCGGAGGGAGGCGGGGTTCCATCGCCGTTACAGGCCTGACTGCCCAAATCGGTGAACGTCTTGCCCGCCTCGGGCACGAACTGCCAGTCGTAGCTATCGGCGTGAAGGGTCAGCTTCAGCACGCCGAAGGTGTCATTGTTCCGGACCTCCGAATTCGGGATGGGCGAACCGAACCCGTAATGGCTTCGCCCGCCCGAGCCAACGACGAACTCGCGCATGCCGCGAACGTCTTCCCGCAGTCCCGAAGGAGACTGGGGCGCGAAGCGCTCGTAGGTGTGATCGTGGGCGACCAACACCAGGTCCGCGTTCGCCGCGTAAAGCGCGTCCCAGAATGGCTGAGTCCGAGAGTCGTTGCCGTGGGAACCCGACGAGAACGTCGCGTGGTGCCAGTAGGCGGCTACACACTTACGTGGGTTGGCGGCCAGATCAGATTTGAGCCAGTCGACCTGTGTCGAATCAACGGAGTTCGAGTCGAGCGCGTAGAGCCGCCACGCGCCAATGTCCCAGGCGTAGTAGCGCGAGATGCCGAAGTACTCGTCGTAGCCGCTTGACCCCCACGGGTCGTGGTTTCCGGGGGAGGGGCGGGTGATCGACTTGAAGCGGCCCCAGCTCGGATCGTAGGAGCCGAGGTAATCCGAGAGCCCGCCGCCGTACTGGTTGTCCCCGAGGGTAACGAGAGCCGCGAGATTCGCGCCCACGAGCAGGTCCGACGTGTATTTCTGGTGGCACGAGGTCGACGTGCCAAGGCCGCCGTTGAAGGAGGAGCTCGCCGGGTCGCAGGCGATGTCGCCTGCGGCGGCGATGACCGGATCTCCAGCGGCGGGGGAAGCGGTGAACGCGGCACTGAGCACCGCGAACAAGGCGCTGGCGGCGACGATGGCGGCTCGCTTCATCCCTGACCTCCGCTTGTGCTCATTCCCGAGAGCTCCCAGCGCTCGTCTACCCCCGGCGGCGGGTACGAAACGGGCTGTTCCTCGCTTCGTGGAGGGGCTAGAGATCCGGCCGGTCCGGATAGACGTCGTCGATCGTGAAGAGCGGGCGGTAGGACAAGCCGACCCCAAGGGCGGCTTCGATCGCCTCGGCGCCACCAGCGAGGCGATCCACGATTGCGAGCGCACCCGCAAGCGCGACCCCCTCGTCCTTCAGCCGCTCGATCGCCTCGATCAAGGAACCGCCCGTCGTGACCGTGTCCTCGACCACGAGCACCCGCTCGCCAGGTCCGATCTCCGGGCCCTCGACCCAACGCTGGAGTCCGTGCTCCTTGCGCTCCTTGCGGATGAAGAAGGCTTTGAGCTCGCCGTCGCCTGCGGCTCCGATCGCCGCGCAGGCAATCGGGACAGCGCCCATCACGGGGCCGCCGACCGCCCTCGCCCCGAGCCGGGCCGCCTCGTCGGCCACTAGCGCGCCGGCGGCTCTGAACGGTCCCGGCAGGAGCAGTGTGCGGCGCACATCGACGTAGTACTGCGCCTTCCGGCCGCTCGAGAGCGTCACTTCTCCGATCACCAGAGCGTGCTCCCGTAGGCCGTCCAGCAGCGTTTGGCGGACATCTTCAGGGCTGCGGCGTGCCGTCGGCAAGGCGCCGCTATGCTAGCCACCCAGCCGCCGCCGATGCCCACCCCACTCGACACGCTGGACCCCTTCAACATGAAGGTGCAGATCGCGCGCCTGAACGACGTCGGCGCGCTCGGGCGGCGGATGGTCTCGGACCTCGATGCGTTCCGCACCGCCCGGCGGGCGCTGCTCCCGCTGCCGGTGGTGGATCGCCCGCGCAGGGCGCAGACCAAGGTGTTTCCGCCCTTCAAGGGCCGTCCGATCCCCACGCTTCGCAACAAGAAGATCGGACTCGTCCTCTCCGGCGGCAGCGGCGCGTGCGTCGCGTTCGCCGGCGTCGCCCGGGCGCTCGAGGAAGCGGGCATCGAACCAGAGGCGATCTCGTTCTGCTCGGGGTCCGCGCTGTGGGGGTCGATGATGGCCGCGGGCCTCTCGGCCCAGGAGATGGTCGACCAGTCGCTCAACTGGCAGCCCGAGGACTATCTCGACATTCAGTGGACGCGCCTGCCTCGGCTCGCGTTCGCGGCCATGCGCGGATTCTCCGGGCTTGCGAAGGGCGAGGCGATCGAGAAGCTTTTCGACCGCCAGCTCTGGCACATGTCGCTCGGCGAGACGGCGATTCCTGTTTACGCACCTGTCTACAACATCGATTACGGGCGGCTCGAGACCTTCGGCTCGAAGCTCACACCGCACCTGACGGTCGCGGAGCTGGTTCGCATCGCGGTAGCGCTGCCGCTGCTGGTCGAGTCGGTGCGGGTCGAAGACCACCTCTACGTAGACGGCGGCGTCGTCGACGTCTTCCCTGCCCAGCCGCTGCTCGACCACGAGCGGCTCGATCTCGTGATCGGCGTCAACACGATCCTTCCGCGGGGCTTCGAGGGCGAGGACATCTCGGGCTGGAGCGACCGGCCGATGGGCTTCATGACGGCGAGCCGCCAGATCAGCTACGCCGGCCACCTCGAGCTGGCCCGCCGCAGCGTGCGGCGACTCGGCCGGAAGCTCATTCTGATCGACCCGGTCGACTACACCGAGGTCCACGGCTGGCGCTTCTACGACCTCTTCATAGACCGGCGCAAGTGGCCGCGCCTGATCATGCAGGGCTACGAGCACGCGACCGCCGTGCTCGATCGGTATCGCCGCTCGAGCGCGGCCCGCAAGCGGCGGACGCGCCCGCGGCCCGTGGCCGCCGCGAACTAGCGACGAGCGAGGGCTTGTGCCAGTCGGGCGATGACGGCCTCGGGCCGGCTTTCGAGCTGCCGCCATGTCACCCGGATGACGCGATAGCCGGCGGCTTGTAGCTCGGCATCGCGTAGTCGATCGCGCTCGAAGGCTGCGCGGTGAGCATGGTACGCGAAGCCGTCGACCTCGACGATGAGTCGCTGCGGTCGCCATAGCAGGTCGACCTCATAGCGGCCGACGCGGGTGTTCACGTCGCTTGGTGGCATGTCGGCTGCGCGCAACCGGGCCAACAGGCGAAGCTCCGCCTCCGAACGCGTAGATGCCGGTCGGTTGTCCAGCAGGGCGCGGAGAAGCGCGACGCCGTGCTTACCCGGTGATTCCTCGACCGCGGCATGCAGCTCGCTTCGCAGAACGAGGCCACGGACCTGGGCCTCCTCGACCACACGCTCCAGCTCCTTGCGGGGCAGGAACCTTGGCCAGGTCGACCAATGTGCGGATCGGTGCTGTCAGAGGAATCCGCTGGTATTGACAGACATCGTGAGGACTCAACCGCCGGGCCGAGTGCACGCGAATGCCGGGGCGCGAGCGGCTACTGCGGCTGGGTAGGGTGATGTCGATCGGTCCGCTCGTTGGGGCTCGTAGGCCCCACAGCCTGGCGGCCGAGTTGTGGCTCAGCACAGCTCCTTCGCCGCAGGCGAGCACCGCTGCCATCTCTTTGGCAAGTGGGGGCGGGACCGGGTGCCCCACCAGGTAGACCCCTCGATGCACCGGGTGAAGACGCTTCTGCGTGATGCGGTGTTCAATCGCTCGTCTGCTCACTCCGGCCAGTCGCAACTGGGTGCGGCTTACGACACCA
Source organism: Actinomycetota bacterium (assembly GCA_046725795.1). Taxonomy (GTDB): domain Bacteria; phylum Actinomycetota; class Thermoleophilia; order Solirubrobacterales; family JBBDJG01; genus JBBQKG01. The sequence continues at coordinate 1,925 of JBKOZI010000005.1, read as the reverse complement.
TGCTGCGCGGCCGCCATCCGTGCGATCGCATGATCGTCGCTCACCGAGGGGGCAAAGTGCAGTCAAGTTCGTCCGTCGAGAGCGCGACGGTAGTTGACCACAGATAGCGGGGACAACTGCAGACACCCCTGCTCCAGGCAGACGATTCTGCACTTGACCACATAGGCCGGCAGTGACATCCCCTTACCCTGCCGATTTTTGAACCCTCGATGGGGCCGGCGCGCCTCACTTGCTGCACTTTCGTGCGCGAAAAGACCTAGGCGATCAGCCGCTCGCGCATCTTCGTCGCGAGCAGTGGATAGATCGCGAGCGTCAGCACCGTCAGCCATGCGGCGTTTCCGAGCACCGGCCACAACTCGGGGCCGGTGGCGAGCTCTCGCATCAGATTCACCAGGTGGTAGAGGGGCGTGAACCAGGCCACGATCACGAGTCCGTCCGGGAGCTTGTCGAGCGGAAAGAAAATGCCTGCGAACAGGAACATGGGCGTCACGAAGAGCGTGAAGAAGTAGCTGTAGAGATCGATCTTCGGGACGAGTGCCGTGAAGAGCATCCCGATCACGCCGAAGCAGGCACCGCCGAGCAGCAGGAAGAACGGGATCGTGAGCGCCCACCACGAGTCGACCAGACCGAACGCCGTGATCACGGCGAGAAAGCTGGTGCCGTAGACGAGCGAGCGCGTCGCCGACCATGCGATCTCGCCCGTGACGAGGTCCGGCACCTCGACGGGCGTCGCGACGAGCGCGTCGTAGAGCCGGTTCTCGTTCATCTTGATGTACGTGTTGTAGGTCGTCTCGAAGACCGCGGACCACATCGCTGCCGATGCGATCAACCCGGGTGCGATGAAGTTCTTGTAGGGAATCCCCTGGATCGTCGCCAGATAGGTGCCGAGCCCGAAGCCCATCGCAAACAGGTAGAAGAGCGGGTCCAGGAAGGTCGGCAGGAGCGCTCCGCGCCAGAGCTTCGAGAAGTTGCGTGCATCGCGTCGCCATACGCGCGCGGCGATCCGCGGGCTCGGGGCGATCGCGCGGGCGAATGCGGTCATCCGCGCTGCCTCATTCCCGCAAGGACCTTCCGGTGAGCCTCAGGAACACGTCCTCCAAGGTCGCACGGCGCACGACGGCGCGTTCGCACGGAAAGCGGACATGGTCGATCGCCTCCAGCAGGCGCTCGGCGTCGTCGGTGTAGAGCAGAACCTGGCGGTCGGCGCAGTCGAAGGAGTCAAAACGACCTTCCAGCGAGGCGAGCAGGTCGTCGACCGGGTACCCGTCGTCGATCGTGAGCTCGAGCACCTCGCGGCCGACATGCCGCGCGATCAACTCCTCCGGAGCCCCCTCGGTGATGATCTCGCCGTGATCCATGATCACGAGGCGGTCGCACAGACGCTCGGCCTCCTCCATGTAGTGCGTGGTGAGGATCAAGGTCACGCCTTCGGACTTCAGGCGCTCGAGGGCGGTCCAGACCGCATGGCGTGCCTGCGGGTCGAGACCCGTGGTCGGCTCGTCGAGCACGACGAGGTCGGGCGAGTTCACCAGTGCGCGCGCGATCAGAAGCCGCCGCCGCATTCCGCCCGAGAGCGCCATCACGCTGTCGGATGCACGCTCGTAGAGCTGGACGAACCGCAGAAGGTCGTCGGTGCGCCGCTCGAGCGCAGCGTGCTCGATCCCGAAGTAGTCGCCGTGAACGAGCAGATTCTCGCGGACAGGGAAAGCGCGGTCGAGGTTTTCCTCCTGGGGCACGACACCGATCCGCGCCTTGACCGCCCGGCGGTCGTGCGCGACGTCGTGTCCCAGCACGTCGAGCTGGCCGCCGTCGATCGTCGCAAGCCCGTAGATCATCTTCATCGTGCTGGTCTTCCCTGCGCCGTTCGGGCCCAGGAAGCCGAAGCAATCGCCTTCGGCCACCTGAAAGTCGATGCTGTTCACGGC
>JBKOZI010000004.1:0-12901 GCA_046725795.1 Actinomycetota bacterium | reverse complement strand
CTCGTGCGGTTCGACGCGATGCTCGAGCTGGCCGATCGGGTGGGCGCGGAGAGGCTCGTCACCGGCCATTACGCCCGGATCTCCGAGGACGCCCACGGTCCGCTGCTCACGCTGGCCGTCGACGACGCCAAGGACCAGACCTACATGCTCGCCGGCCTGCCGCCGGCCGAGCTGCGGCGTGTCCGCTTCCCACTTGGCGAGCTCACGAAGCCGCAGGTCCGTGCGCTCGCGCGCGAGGCCGACCTACCCGTGGCCGACAAGCGTGAGAGCCAGGACCTCTGCTTTCTCGCGGGCACGAACCGCGAGCGCTTTCTCGCCAGGCACGGAGGCGCCGGGGAACGCCAAGGCGAGGTCGTCGACACGAGCGGTCGGGTGCTTGGCGCCCACAAAGGGCACACGCGGTTCACGGTGGGTCAGCGCAAGGGACTTGGCATCGCCGCGCGAGAGCCGCTCTATGTCAAGTCGACCGACGCCGCAGCCAACCGCGTCGTGGTCGGCCGGCGCTCCGAGCTCGCCACGCGCCGGGTCGAAGTCGAGCCGGCAACCCTCTATCGAGACGGCGACCACGTGGACCGGGTGAAGCTGCGCTATCGCTCGAACGCGGTCGCCTGTCGAGTCGCCGGCCAGCAAGAGCGGCTCGTGGTCGATCTCTACGACGAAGTCCACGGCGTGGCGCCGGGGCAGACCGCCTGCTTCATGCAGGGTGACCGCGTGGTTGGCTACGGCACGATCGTCGCCGCTTCCTAGAATCAGCCTTATGCCACCCCGTAGCTCGGCCGAGATCCGCGAGGCGTTCCTCTCGTTCTTCGAGCAGCTCGATCATCGCCGCATGCCGTCGGCCTCCCTCGTGCCGTCGGTCTATGACCCCTCGGTGCTGCTCACGACCGCCGGCATGCAGCCGTTCAAGCCCTACTTCCTCGGCCTGGAGCCGCCTCCGCACCCGCGCCTTACCTCCTGCCAGAAGTCGTTCCGGACGACGGACATCGACCAGGTTGGTCTGACCGCCCGCCACCTCACGTTCTTCGAGATGCTCGGGAACTTCTCGTTCGGCGACTACTTCAAACAGGAGGCCGTCGAGATGGCCTGGGAGGTCTCCACAGAGGGCTTCGGCCTCGACCCCGAGCGGCTTTGGATCACCGTTTTCGAGGGGGACGACGAGCTGGGGGTCGGTCCCGACGAGGAGGCGATCCAGTGCTGGCGCTCGGTCGGCGTCGCGGAGGAGCGCATCATCAGGCTGCCGCGCTCGGAGAACTTCTGGCAGGCGGGGCCGGTGGGGCCGTGCGGCCCGTGCTCAGAGCTCTACTTCGACCGGGGTCTCGAATTCGGCAGCCCCGAGGACCTGCCCGGAGGCGAGAACGATCGGTTCCTCGAGTACTGGAACCTCGTCTTCATGCAGTACCTGCTGAGGGAAAACGGCTCGGTCGAGCCACTCCCGAAGCGGAACATCGACACCGGGCTCGGCCTGGACAGGCTGGCGGCGATCCAGCAGGACGTCCCGTCCGTGTTCGAGAACGATCAACTTGGCCCGCTGGTGGCGCTGGGTGAAGAGCTGTCCGGCCGCCGGTACGGCTCGAGCGCCGCGACCACCCGGGCGCTGCGCGTGCTCGCCGACCACGGTCGCGCGATGACGTTCCTGATCGCGGACGGCGTCGTGCCCTCGAACGAGGACCGCGGCTACATCCTGCGCCGGATCATGCGGCGTGCGATCCAGCAGGGCCGCTCGATCGGGCTCCGATCACCGTTCCTCGGCCGGTTCGCCGACAGGGTGATAGAGACCATGGGCCTCACGTATCCCGAGCTCGAGCGGGAACAGGGCATGATCCACGAGTGGCTCGCGGCGGAGGAGGAGAGCTTCGGCCACACGCTCGAGCAGGGCACGCGGCTGCTGGCGGACGTGATAGAGCGGGCGAAGGCAGAGGGCACGTCGTGGGTGTCGGCGGAGGACGCGTTCAAGCTCCACGACACGTTCGGGTTCCCGTACGACCTCACCAAGGAACTGCTCCAGGAGGAGGGGCTCGCGGTCGACGACGAGGGCTTCCGCGAGCTGATGGAGGAGCAACGCGAACGGGCCCGAACCGGTGCGGCTCGTGCCCACGGCGCAGAGCACGACCACGAACGCGTGACGGCGTTTTCGCGTGACGCAGGATTCCAGTCGAAGTTTGTCGGTTACGAAAACACCGAAGTGACGACCAGCATCGCGGCGCTTCAGCGCCGCAACGGATCTGTTCTGACGAAATTCCCGGAAAGCCCCTTCTACGCCGAGGGCGGCGGCCAGGTCGCCGACTCCGGAACGGTCCAGACCGAGTCCGGCCTTGGCCGCGTCGAGGACGTCTACCGGCTCGGCGACGACCAAGCGGTCGCGGTCGCACTCGAGCAGGGGGAGCTCAAGGAGGGGGAGCGGGTGCGGTTGAGGGTCGACCGGCGGGTTCGCCACGCCACGGCGTGCAACCACACCGCGACCCACCTCCTGCACGCAGCGCTTCGGAAGGAGCTGGGCACGCACGTGCGCCAGGCAGGTTCGGCCGTCCGGCCGGACAAGCTCCGCTTCGACTTCACGCACGGCAAGGCGCTCTCCCGGGAGGAACTGAGGCACGTCGAGGACCAGGTGAACGATTGGATCGCCGAACGACATCCGGTCCGGGCCCTTCTCACGACCCGCACGGAGGCGGAGAGGATGGGGGCGATGGCGCTCTTCGGCGAGAAGTACGGCGACGAGGTCCGCGTAATCGAGGTCGAGGACGTGTCACGCGAACTCTGCGGGGGCACGCACGTGTCGACCACCGCGGAGATCGGCATCTTCAAGATCCTGAGCGAGAGCTCGAGCGCGGCCAATGTTCGGCGGATCGAGGCGATCACGGGGCCCGAGGCGATCGAGCACTTCCGGGCGCACGACCAGGCTCTCGAGCAAATCGCCGCACGGCTGCGGACGAGTCCGGAGCACGCCGAGCAGGCCGTCGAGGCGACGCTCGCGCGCGGCGCCGAGCTGGAGCGCGCGCTGAAGTCCGGCGGCGCGGGAAAACTCGACGAGCTCGCCAGGCAGCTCGTGAGCGAGGCGGCCGAGCGCGACGGCTTCAGGGTCGTGGCGGCACGCTGCGAGCTCGGTGACCGCGACGAGCTGCTCGAGTTGTCGGATCGCGTCAAGTCGGCGCTCGGAGACGGCGCTGTCGTGCTCGGCACGGCTGCGGGCGGCCGTCCGCAGCTGATCGCAAGCTTCACGAAGTCGGCGGTCGAGCGGGGCCTGTCGGCAGCGGAGGTGATCAAGCAGGCGGCTGCCGTGATGGGCGGCGGCGGCGGCGGGCGCGACACCATGGCGCAGGCCGGCGGCAAGGATTCCGAGAAGCTCGACGACGCGTTGGAAGCGGCGCGCGAGGCGATCGAGGCGAAGCTCTCCCAGTGAGAGTTCTTGCGCTCGACTACGGCAGCGCGAGGTGCGGCGCGGCTGTCAGCGACCCGACCGAAGTGCTCGCGACCCCGCTCGACGCGATCGCCGACCCCGCCTCGGACCGTGGCCTGGGCGAGATTTCCCGCATCGTCGGCGACCGCGATGTGGAAGAGGTCGTCGTGGGGCTGCCGGTGAGCCTCTCGGGCGAGGAAGGAGCGCAGGCGGCCGAGGCGCGCCGGTTTGCCGGTCGGCTGGCCGCGCGGCTGGACGTTCCGGTGCGAACCTTCGACGAGCGCTACACGACCTCGCTCGCCCGCCGAACGCCCGGGCGCCTGCCGGAGGACTCGCGCGCCGCCGCGCACCTGCTCGAGAGCTACTTGAGCGCCCGCCGATGAGGGCGCGCGGACTGCGCCGCCTGGCCGTGGCGGCGGCCGGGGTCGCAGCGCTGGCCTTCCTCTGGGCGCTCTTCCAGCCGTTCGCCGGGGACGGCGGCGACCGGGTTCGCGTCACGGTCCCGAAGGAGGCGGGGGTGGGGGAGATCGGCGACATCCTCGACCGCGAGGATGTCGTTCCGAGCAGCACGCTGTTCGCTCTCCGGGCCCGCCTGGGAGGAGACGACGACGATCTGAAGCCGGGCGTCTACACGCTCCGCGAACACATGCCCTACGGCGACGCAATCGACGCGCTCATCGCCGGTCCCGCCAGAAACCTGATCCAGCTCACGATCCCGGAAGGGCTCGCCCGCAGGGAGATAGCGCCGGTCGCGGGCCGGGCCGGCGTGCGTGGCGACTACCTCGCCGCGAGCGCCCGGGGAACGCAGGTCGCCTACCGCGAATACGGGCTCGCGCGCCCGCCCCGGACGCTGGAGGGTTTCCTGTTTCCGGCCACCTACGAGCTTCGTCGCGGCGGGAGCACCGCCGCCGTCTTGGTGGACAAGCAGCTGGCGGCATTCGCCCAGAACTTCGCCGGGGTCGACCTCTCCTACGCCAAGCGCAAGAACCTGACTCCGTACGACGTCATCACGATCGCCTCGATGGTCGAGCGCGAGACCAGGGTCGCGCGCGAACGGCCCCTCGTCGCGGCGGTGATATACAACCGCCTGCACGCCCGGCAGCCGCTCGGGATCGACGCCACGATCCGTTACGCGACAGGCAACTGGACCCGGCCGCTCACGAGGAGCGAGCTCGCCCAGGACTCGCCCTACAACACGCGCACGCGGGCGGGCCTGCCGCCGACAGCGATCGGCAATCCAGGTCTCGCCTCGATCGAGGCCGCGGCGCGCCCGGCCCGGGTCGGCTACCTGTACTACGTGGTGAAACCCGGGACCTGCGGCGAGCACGCCTTCTCGACGACGTTCGCCGACTTCGAGCAGGACCAGCAGCGCTACAACCAGGCACGTGACGCGGCGGGCGGCCGCTCGCCGACGAAGTGCTAAAGCGGCGGCGAAGCCGTCCTGATATTCCTGGTCCCGTGACCACGTTGGTGGGAGTCCTGGGCTGGCCGGTTGCCCACAGCCGCTCGCCCGCGATGCACAACGCCGCCTTCGAGGAGCTCGGGCTCGACTGGCGCTACGAGCTCTTGCCGGTCGAGCCCGAGCGGTTCGACTCCTTCGTACGCAAGCTCCCGGAACGGGGCTTCGCCGGGGTGAACGTGACGATTCCGCACAAGCTCCGCGCGCTCGGGCTGTCCGACCGCCCCAGCGAGGTCGCGCGCGCGACCGGCGCCGCCAACACGCTGCTGTTCACCGAAACCGGCATCGAGGCGGAGAACACGGATGTCGCCGGGTTCCTGGCCGCGCTCCGCGAGCGCGCGCCCGAAGCGCCGGCAGGAATGGAGGCACTCGTCCTGGGCGCCGGCGGCGCGGCGAGGGGCGTCGTGTATGCGCTGCTCGGCGCGGGTGCGGCCGGCGTCTCGGTCTGGAACCGGCATCCCGAGCGGGCCGAGGAGCTCGTGCAAGCTCTTTCCCGGATCGGCGAAGGGCGTTTGAAGGCGGTTGGAGAGCCGGATCTCCCTCGTGCGGGGATTTTGGTGAACGCGACGTCAGTGGGCATGCCCGCAGGCGACGACGCCGCGCCCGATCCCCACCCAGGCGTCAAGGAGCTGCCCCTATCGGCCGATGTATGGGGTGATCGGCAAATCGTGGTGGACCTCGTCTACCGCCAGGGCGGCACATCGCTGGCGCGGCTTGCGCGCTCGCGAGGCGCCGTTTTGGTTGACGGATTCGACGTTCTGGTCCATCAAGGAGCGGCCAGCTTCCGGCTCTGGACCGGCCTGGAGGCACCGCTTGGGGCACTGAGGCGTGGCGCAAAGAACGGAAAGACACAGCGAAACAGACACACCGGTTCTGAGGCCGGTCCCGAATGACGGGACCGACGAGTCCGACGCTGCGGTGGAGCCTGCCGTCAACGGCTCCGGCAGCCACGATGCCGGCCCGGAGCCGAACGGCCTGAGCCCGGCGACAGCCGATTCCGGGCCGGCCGACGACGACCCGGACGCCTCTCCCATGGACAAGCCGGGGCTCACCCCGCCGAGCCGCCGTGGCGGTTCGGGGCGCTTCATCACCGATCACATCATCGAGCTCGGCTTCGCTCCCCGCGAGCGGGTCGAGACAGCAATCTCCGAAGCCCGCAACAGCGGGCGGACCCCCGAGCAGGTCCTGCTCGCCGAGCAGGTGATCACGACCGATCAGCTGGCCCGCGCCACCTCGGAGCGCTTCGGGCTCGATCACCTCGACCTGAGCGCCTTCGACATCGATCTGGGGGCGGTCAACCTGATTCCGACTCAGGCCGCCAAGCGCTACGGCGCGATCCCGGTCGCGTTCATCGGCGAGGACACGCTGATGGTCGCGATGGCCGACCCGACCAACGTCCGCGCGGTCGACGACATCTCGATCATGACGGGCCTCGACGTGCGCCCCGCGGTCGCCTCCGCGGAGGACATCGATGCGGCGCTCCACAACGCGAGCAAGCTCGACGAATCGATCGCCGAGGCGATCGAGGAGGACGAGGAAGGCGACATCGACCTCAGCGAGGTCACCGAGATCCGCGAGTCCGCGGGCGACGCCCCCGTGATCAAGCTCGTCAATGGCGTGATCGCAATGGGCGTCGAGGAAGGCGCCTCCGACATCCACTTCGAGCCCGAGGGCAAGGACATGCGCGTCCGCTACCGCGTCGACGGCGTGTTGCACGACGCGACCACGGTTCCGCGCCGCATGGTCGCGGGCGTCACGTCTCGCCTGAAGATCATGGCGAGCCTCGACATCGCCGAGAAGCGCCTGCCCCAGGACGGGCGCGTCGGGCTCACCGTCGGCGGCCACCCCATCGACATCCGCATGGCGTCGCTGCCGTCGGTCAAGGGCGAGAAGGTCGTCTTGCGCATCCTCGACAAGGAGCAGGCCCTGATCGGGCTCGACAAGCTCGGCATGCAGCCGGACACGCTCAGCCGGTTCCGCACCGGCTTCACGCGCTCGTACGGCGCGACCTTCGTGACCGGCCCGACAGGCTCCGGAAAGACCACCAGCCTCTACTCGGCGCTGAACGTCATCAACCAGCCCGAGATGAACATCATCACGATCGAGGACCCGGTCGAGTACCAGATCCCGGGCCTGACCCAGGTCCAGGTCAATCTCAAGGCCGGGCTCACGTTCGCGGCCGGCCTCCGGTCGATCGTGCGGTCGGACCCCGACGTGATCATGGTCGGAGAGATCCGCGACAGGGACACCGCGCAGATCGCGATCGAGTCGGCGCTCACCGGTCACCTCGTGCTCTCGACGTTGCACACCAACGACGCCCCCACGACGATCACCCGGATCGCCGAGATGGGGATCGCTCCGTTCCTGACGGCGTCCGCACTCGACTGCGTGATCTCGCAGCGGCTCGCGCGTGTGCTGTGCACCCACTGCAAAGAGCGGGTGGTTCTGAGGGCCGGCGCGCTGTCGCAGTACCAGATCCACACCGACCTCGAGGCCTACAAGGCGACGGGCTGCAAGCGCTGCGGTTACAGCGGCTACAAGGGCCGAGTCGGCATCTACGAGGCAATGCCGATCAGCGAGGAGATCCGCGAGCTCACGATCGAGCGCTCGTCCGCGGAGCAGATCCGCCAGGTCGCGATCGCGCAGGGCATGCGCACGCTCCAGCAGGACGGCATCGACAAGGTCCGCATGGGAGTCACCTCGATTCAGGAAATCGCACGGGTAACGGGTTCGGCGCTTCCTGCCGAATAGAAATGGAGGCAGGCATGGACATCGATTTCGCAGACATCCTCAAGGAGACCGTCGAGCTGCACGCGTCAGACCTCCACATGACGGTCGGCTCGCCGCCCGTCATCCGCGTCCGCGGTGAGCTGCGCCAGCTCGAGGGCTACCAGCCCCTGACCTCGAAGGACACCAGGGACCTGATCTACGGGATCCTCTCGAACGACCAGCGCAAGAAGCTCGAGCAGGAATGGCAGGTCGACTTCTCGTACTCGGTGCCGGCTCACGGGCGCTTCCGGGTCAACGCCTACATGCAGCGCGCCTCGGTCGGGGCCGCCTTCCGGTTGATCCCGGCAGAGATCAAGACCGTCGACCAGCTCGGGCTGCCGGGGATGATCCACGACCTCGTGAAGAAGCCGCGCGGCTTCGTGCTCGTCACCGGCCCGACGGGTTCCGGTAAGTCCACTTCGCTCGCGGCGATGATCGACGAGATCAACCAGAACCGCAAGGAGCACATCCTCACGATCGAGGACCCGATCGAGTTCCTGCACCGGCACAAGAGCTGTGTCGTGAACCAGCGGGAGATCGGGAACGACGCACAGAGCTTCGCGCTCGGCCTCAAGGCCGCGCTCCGCCAGGACCCCGACGTGATTCTCGTCGGCGAGATGCGCGACCTCGAGACGATCTCGACCGCGCTGACGGCCGCCGAGACGGGCCACCTCGTATTCGCCACCCTGCACACCCAGGACACGGCGCAGACGATCGACCGCATCATCGACGTGTTCCCGCCTCATCAGCAGCAGCAGGTGCGCGTGCAGCTCTCGGTGGCGCTCGAGGGCATCATCACCCAGCAGCTGCTGCCGACCGCGGACGGCTCGGGACGGGTGGCGTGCTGTGAGGTTCTCACCCTGACTCCCGCGGTCCGCAACCTGATCCGCGAGGGGAAGACGCACCAGATCCACTCGGTGCTCCAGACCTCCGCCTCGAAGGGCATGCAGTCGATGGACGCGGCGCTGGCGACGCTCGTGCGCCAGGGCAAGATCACGCGCGAGCTGGCCGAGGCGCGGTCGAGCACGCCGGAGGAGCTCCGCCGCCTGATGGGCGTCGTGAGGGCGGCCTAGACCCCCGTGGCCTCGTACACCTTCAGAGCAGTCGACCTCGCCGGCGTCGCCGCACAGGGCGAGCTCGATGCGGGCTCGAAGCAGGCCGTCACCGACGAGCTTCGCCAGCGTGGCCTGATCGTCCTCGACATCGTCGAGCAGAAGACGAGCGTCACGAGCCAGGACCTCTTCGAGCGCTTCAAGAAGATCAGAGCGCACGAGCTGACCGTGATGACGCGGCAGCTGGCCACGATGGTCGCATCGGGCATGTCGATCTTGCGGTCCTTCCACGTGCTCGAGGACCAGACGGAGAACGAGAAGCTCAAGGACATCCTGGGCCAGGTCCGGCAGGACGTGGAGGCGGGAATCTCGCTCTCGGAGGCGCTCGCGCGGTTCCCCGACGTCTTCAACCAGCTCTACATCGCGATGGTACGGACGGGTGAGACGGCCGGAATGCTTGAGGAGTCGCTGATGCGGGTCGCCGATCAGCTCGAGAAGGCAGACTCGCTCCGGCGCCAGGTGAAAGCCGCGATGGCGTACCCGATCATGATCGGGGCGTTCGCGCTGGTCGTGATGCTCGCGCTGGTGGCGTTCCTGATCCCAGTCTTCGAGGACGTCTTCAAGGACTTCAACGGCAAGCTGCCGATGATCACCCAGATCAGCGTGACCGCCTCACACGTCGTGGTCGGCCAGTGGTACCTGCTGATGGCGGCCACGGCGGGCACCATCTTCGCGTTCAAGAAGTGGAAGAAGACCGCGATGGGCCGCCGGCAGTGGGACACGATCAAGCTCAAGATCCCGGCCAAAATCGGCGACGTGATCCTGAAGATCGCGCTCGCCCGGTGGTCGCGGACCTTCTCCGGCCTCGTTCACTCCGGCGTGCCGATCCTCCAGGCGATCGACATCACGGGCACGACCGCGGGCAACTACCACATCGAGAAGGTGATGGGCGACGTCAAGGAGTCGGTCCAGCGTGGCGGCGCGATCGCCGAGCCGCTTCGGAACAGTCCCTACTTCCCGACGATGGTCGCCCACATGGTGGGCGTCGGCGAGGAGACGGGTAACCTCGACGGGATGCTCGGCAAGGTTGCCGACTTCTACGAGGACGAGGTCGCGGCCGTGATCAAGGCGCTCACCTCGATCCTCGAGCCGGTCATGATCATTCTCGTCGGCGCGATCGTCGGGTTCATCGTCATCTCGATGTACCTGCCGCTCTTCTCGGTCTACGACAAGATCCGCTAGCCATCTAACTAGTGGCCCGATGTGGGTTTGGCGTCCGTAACTGCCGAGCGCTCGGCCGGAGGGCCGGCGGGCTGGAAATCGGCACTGACGGGGTCAGGCTGGGCCGATCAGTAACGCGAGTGGCCTCATTGCGGCGTGGCGCTACACGGAGCGGTCTAGAGAGTCCCATTGACACTGACCCGTTCCCCGTCACTGGTGCATTTGGGCCGGCGGCCTCATCGGGTACTCAACTCACCATTGGACGATTGCGGCACGATCAGCGGCCATGTCGCGGTGTCAATCCGCTCGAGTCACACGCGAACCGATCAAGCTTCTCAGCCTGACCCCTTGTCGATGCCGATTTTCTGGTCCGCCGCCGACCCGGCGACGCCAACGGGCGAGCGGCGCCTACTACTCTAGGCACGCTCGTCCGCCGGCAGGTCCTCCGGCAGCGCCACCTCCTGCGGAGGGTGGCCGGCCTCATCCTCCCATGAGGCGAACGCCTCGCCATCCCGGCCCCGGTGCTCGCCCGCGCCGCCGAGAGCCAGCAGCACGAGGCGCTCGGGACCGCGGTTGACCAGCTGCCGGCGAAGCTCGGGCGCGATTCGGACCAGCTCCCCGCGCTCCAGCACCGTCTCCTCGCGTTCGACCAGCAGCGTGAGCGTGCCCTCGAGCACGAGGTAGACCTCCTCCTGGCGCTCGTGGCGGTGAATCCGGCCGCGCTGGCCGGGCTCGAGCGCGATCTGGTTGAGGCCGAACGAGGTCACGCCGAGCCGGCGGCGAAGCGGCACGAACCGCTCGTCCGTCTCGGGCTCGAGCCGCGTCCTGGCGGTCCCTGACTCCACGATGCGATCTTACGGGTATGGATTCGCAGGTCGAGATCCTCGACGTGTCGGTCTCCAGCGGAGGCCTGGACGTGTGGCCCGACAGGGCGCCCACGTTTGCGATCAACGTGGGGGGGTGGGTCCTCGGCGCGGCGGGCGTGCGCTTCCTTCACGACGCCGACGTGCTCTGGGAGGTACCCGTTGACGTGGAGCGACCCGACGTCGCGGACGCTCACCCGGGCGTCGCGGGAGCGGCACGGTCGGGCTTCTACGCGACGCTCAGCTCGCTGCCTCTCCCGCGGGAGTTCGAGCTGCGCGTGGTCGCCGGCGAGGGGAACGAGTTCGGTGTGATCCACGGGCGCCGGGCACCGCTCCCGCCCGGGCCCGACGGCGGCATCCGCCCTCTGATGCTCACCGGCTTCAGCCGCACCGGCTCAAATCTCCTGCTCCGGCTCCTCGGCTCCCACCCCGAGATCGTCGCCTACCGCCCGTTCCAGTACGAGCCACGCGTGCTCACCTATTGGGTGGACGTCTTCAGGGACCTGACCGAGCCCGCCGCCTACCTTCGCCAGATCACCACGCAGGGCAGGATCGCCGAGCGCGGCTGGTGGCTCGGCCTCGCACCCCCGATGCCCCGCCCGCTCTTCGACGCGGACATCCAGCGTGCGCTCGCGCTCGACACCGTCGCGGACGCGGCCGAGTTCTGCCGAAAGCGGATCGCGCGTGTCTACGAGCGCATCGAACCCGGCGCACGGCTCTTCGCCGAGAAGCAGCTGCCCGGAGCCGTCCCGACGATCGCGTGGGAGCTCTACCCGGACGCGCGTGAGGTCTTCCTGGTGCGCGACTTCCGCGACATGATGGCCTCGGTACTCGCCTGGAAGGATCGTTTCGGCGGCGCCTGGTTCGGGCATGCTGCCGCCGGGACTGAGGAAGCGTTCGTGCGCAGCTTCGCGGGTTTTGCGACGAACCTGGTCGCAAGCTGGCGGCGGCGGTCCGAGCGGGCGCTCCTCGTGCGCTACGAGGACCTGCTCGGCGATCTCGACGGCACCGTGTCGGCGCTCGCCGGCTATCTCGGCGTCGATCCCTCGGACGCGATGGTCAAAAGCGTGGGCGAGCGCACCCCGGAGTCCGAGGGCTATCGCACCGCCGAGAGTGCGCAGGCCTCGATCGGCCGCTGGCGCCGCGACCTGCCGGACGATCTGCGGCACGCCGCCGAAGAGACGTTTGCGCCGGCGCTCGCGGAGTTCGGCTACGACTCGTAGACGACGTCGCGCCGCTCGGACTCACCGAAGACCTGGTGGAGGATCCAGTTCACGACGCTCACGATGATCGCGGCCAGCACAGCCCACCCGAAAGACTCGATCTCGAAATCTCCCACGATCCAGTCCGTCAGGTACAGCATCAGGATGTTGATCAGAAAATAGAAGAGCCCCAGCGTGACGACGATGAACGGGATCGACAGGACGGTCAGGATGGGCTTCACGAACGCGTTCACGATCGTGAAGACGACCCCTGCGATCAAGAGCGTCCACCACTCGTCGCCGTAGCTGACGCCCGACAGGAGCCAGGACGCGACGAACAGCGCCACCACGTTGAAGGCCCAGTTGATCACGAACCGTACGCCCATCCCGTTCGATGCTACGCCGTCCCCGCGTGGCTCGCTACTGAGCTGGAACGTCGTTGGTCGGGTTCGTGCATCGCAGGAACGCCAGATCGACGCTCTGGAGGCGGATGCGCGGGCGTAACCTGACCATCCTGGCGGTCGTCCTGGTCGTCATCGTGCTCGTCGTGGGCACCTCGACCGCCCTCAGGATCGCCGTGCTGGCGATCATCGTGGCGGCGATCCTCGCCACGCGCATCGGCCCGCGAGACCGCTGAAGAGGCGGGGAATTCGGGCGGATTCGTCCAGGCCTGGCCCGGGCCCTAAAGGAATCGTCCGTGGGGTCGATTCATGACGCGTCAGGCTCAGGTTGCGCTTTCTTCATCTACCGGGAGACGGCGTGAGCCTCGAGGAGTGGCCGATGCGTTGGCCGAGACGAAAGTCGACCTCCACTGGGCGAAATGAGCCGCGGCCTGACGGGACATGCGAACAGCCCCCTCTAAAGGAGGAATCCACATGTTGCGGAAGCTCCGCGAGCGCGCCCAGGAGGAAAGGGGTTTTACCCTTATCGAGCTCCTGGTC
>JBKOZI010000003.1:0-55184 GCA_046725795.1 Actinomycetota bacterium | reverse complement strand
CCCTCATACCCGGCGACCGCGGCCGTCATGCTCAACGTCGGCGGCGTGTCGCCGAGCGTCGCGATCTCAGGGGCCCCCGCGAGCATGCAGGCGGGCACGAGCGCGCGGTTGCTCGCGAGCGTGCAGGGTGAAGACCCCTACGTCTACTGGAGCGTCGACGGTGTCGACGCCGGCACGCCCGAAACCGGAACCGTGGACGGCTGGGGGCTCTACACCGCGCCGGCACAGGCGCCGCCGTCCGGCCGTGTGACGATCCGCGCCACGACCGCCGCCTCGGGAGCCACGAACGAGGTCACGATCGCAATCACGAATCCGCCGGCGCCGCAGCCCGCCCCGGCCATTGAGAGCCAGCTCGCGCCCGCCCCTGCCGGCGCCCGCTCGCCCTCCTATCTGGAGGACGTGTCACTCAGCACGGAAGGGCGTGCCGTGATCGTGGGACTCCGGTCGCTTCGCGCGGGCGTGGTCCGGGTCCGCGTCTTCAGGGGCAAGCGTCTCATCGGCCGCTGCCGGGTACGCACGCCGCAGGGCCGCACGCTCATCTGCCGGGCGCTGCTGCCGCGAGGCTTGTCGCCGCGCCGGACACGGGCGGTCGTCAGCCTTCGCGTGGGAGGCAAGCTGATCGATGTCGCGAGGACGTCGCTCGCGGAGTCTTCGGCGCACGTCCACCATCACGGCAGCTGAGTGGTCACGGCCATAAATACGCGCGCACTTGGTCGGCTGCGAACCGGCGTCTGGCGGCGTCCTCGGTCGGCCACATGCCATTAGGCATGCGGCCTCCCTGCGTCCTTGCCAGCCTTGGTTCTCGCTCGCCCAAGCACGACCGTACTTACGACCGTGACCACTGAGTGGTCACTGAGCCGCTGCTTCGACGAGAGACCGATCGCCGCCTCGCCGCCGCCTTCCTGCTCGGCGCCACGCTCGGGACCGCCCTCGACGCGATCCACGCGTACGGCGACGTCGAGACCTACCCGAACGAGCTCTTCGGCCGCCTCGCGTGGTTCGTGCCGCTCGAGTTCGGGCTCGCGGGCGTCGCGGTCGTGCTCGCGATACCGGTGCTGGAGCGTTGGGCCGGCGAAGGTGGGCCGCGAGCCTGGACCACGTGGGAGCGACTGCGCGAGTTGCCCTTGCTTGGGGGTCTCTACGTCACCAGCGTGGCGGCCAACGGGCCGGATGCGGCGCTCTTCGGTGTGGCGCTGCTGGTGCTGCTTGGCGTCCGGCTCGCCTTCGTGGCGGTGCCTGGAGACTGGGCCTTCGCGCTGGTCGCAGCGGTCGCGGGACCTGCGGTGGAGGCGACGATCCACGCTCTCGGCGCCTTCGACTACACAGAGCCGGACTTCCTCGGGATTCCGCTCTGGCTGCCCGCCCTGTGGGCGAACGGAGGTCTCGCGATCAGGCGGCTGTTCGGGCCGCTAGCGGTCCCACAGCCGCACGAGGCCGCCCAGGGCGCCGACGTAGGCTGAGCCCTCGGGCCCGATCGTGACCGGCGCGTAGTTGTTGTTGAACCCGAGCCCGGTGCCCGCCAGGCGCTTGTAGACCGTCTGGCCGGTGTGGAAGTCGATCGCGGTGAAGTACCAGGCGTCGGTGCCGTCGCTCGTCGGCGGCTTCGTGTATGTGTAGACGAGCCCGGTCGCGAGCGACAGCTTGGGCACGACCGAAGGCGCGCGCTCGTCGTTGTGCCAGACCTTCCGGCAGCCGGTGCCGCTCTTGTTGATGTCGACTCGCTCGATCCCGGGCGTGGTCGTGGCGCCCTGCTCGGTCGCGGCCAACCCGCTGTAGCCGTAGTTGTTCTCGACCACCATCGAGCGGTCCGCACCGATCAACGACTGGTCGGTGTCGCTCGCACCCTTCTCGAACACCGGCTGCACGCACACGAGTCGCGGCTTACTCACTGACTTCTCCCGCCTGAAGACCACGATGTCCATCGGATCGGCGTTGTCGGTGATCGCGACGTAGGCCTTTCCCATCAGCGTCGGCGTGGTGCCCGACCCGGCCTGGGTCTGGCCGGGCTTCTTGACGCCGGTGTTCGCATAGGGCTCGCGCCAGGTGATCGCCGGCGCTCCGGAGGCGGTCGCGTCGAAGCGGTACAAGCCGCCGTCGGAGACGATGAAAACGCCGCCCGTCTCGTCGACCGCGAATGAGTTCCCGATCTTCTCGGCGAGGTTCAGTGACTTGACCGCCCCGCTCGCGGGGTCGACCGTCCCGACCACGCCGGCGGCCGAGACGAACCAGATCCGTCCCGACCAGTCGGGAAGCGCCGAGATGATCGAGTCGCCGAGCGGCACGGCGAGGCTGACGTCGTAGTCGCGCGCGAGCGTGAACGCCGGGCCCAGCGGGCCGGTCGTCTGGCCGATCACCCAGATGTGCCTCGTGGTGGTCGGGATCACCGCGCGGTCGAGGTGGTCGAGGTAGAAGTAGCCGCCGCCGGAAAAGTCGGTGAAGGGGTTGCCGCCGCTCGCGCTCAGCTGGCGCGGCGGCAGGTCGAAGGAGGCAAGCAGGTCGAGCGTGAGCGGGTCCAGCAGGACCACGCGCGGGTGCTCGATCCCGACGCAGACCGCCACGATCCTCCCCGCGTGATCGAACGTCACGGACGCGCACTCCGAGGCCTGGAACGTCGAGAGCCGCTGCATGTTGCGGCCGAGCGGCCCGCTGCCGGTGTAGGTGTCTGTCTGGTACGCGTCGACGTGGATGTTGCTGCGGCCGTTGGCCGCCATGAACGGATGCGACGGCACGGTGGGCGCCCGCGCCGGCCTCGGGCTCGCGGGGGCGCCGATGAAGGCGGGCACGCTGTCGGCCTCGGGGCCCTCGGGAATCGGTTGAGCGGGCACGGAGGCCGCTGCCGGAACTGCGCACGCGGGACTGACCGCAGCAGCCGCGAGCAGCGTTGTCAGGTAACGAAGTCGCCTCGAAGTAGTACTCACGGGCCCTCCCCAGGTCCCGGCTCGGCCCCGCAATCTACCGACCGGCGGCTACTTGTGCAACCCGACGAACGCGAGCGCCTCGTCGCGATCGGTGAAGGTCTGCCAGTAGGCGATCTTCCCGTCTCGGATCTTCACCGCCCAGGTCGCGGGCACTTCGAGGACGACGCCGCTGTCGCGACCGCGTGCACGCCATTGTCCGAACACCACGAGGGTGTCACCGACTTTCCTGAAGTCGCGGGCATGGGTGTGGAACTGCTCCCAGTTCGCGCGAATGTCGTTCCGAAACCAATCGAGAATTCCGTCGTGGCCCTTGTAGCTTTTGCCCTCCATGGCCGCGCCGAAAGGGACCACGACCGCGTCCTCGTGGATCCTCGAGAGCCCGTCCTCGAAGTCGTCCCGGTTGAACGCATCCCACGTGTCGCAGACGAGCTGAAATTCCGCTTGCGCGCTCATGGCCGCAGTATCTCGCGGGAGGACGCGCGAGCGTGGCGTCGAAATTGCGCCCCCGATGGGCGATCATCGTCTGGACGACCGCGCCTGGGTGGAGGCGATCGACGAGTACACGCGCCGGGCGCGCAAGCCGCGCCGGCTGGACCACGGCCACGGCCGCTGGGTCCTCGCGAGCGCCGTCGTGCTGGCGCTCTCCGTGTCGCCGTTCGCGATCGGCGCCACGGGCAGCGTCCTGCTGGAGGGGAAGCGCAATCCCGCGAGGGGAAGCGCGAAGAAGGAGACCAAGTTCATCTCCAAGGCAAAGTCCTACGGGACGCGCCAGTCCAATGTCCGCAATGGCGACGGCGGTGGTGCCATCTACGGATGCCGCACGAAGCTCAGCCGCGAGCCGTGCATCCGTTCGAACAACCTCAAGACCGGGCACGCGTTCGAGTTCTCGACCAGAGGGTCCGAAGGGGGCCAGATCCGGACGAAGAGCGGTGGACGTCCGTTCACCACCAACGCGACAGGCGTCGCAACCGGGCTGAATTCGGATCGCCTCGACGGGCTCGACGCCGCGCGCATCGATTTCCGCGGTACGGTCGGGACCGTACAAACGGACGTGCTGAACCTGGGCGGCCTCATCCTTCGCGCCAGCTGCGGCAACGGTCCGGATCTGGCGGTGGTCGCGACGACGACCGTGCCGGACTCCACGCTGCACGTTTCCTGGAACAGGGATCCCGGCAACGCATCTTTCTACCGGCAGGAGAACGACCTCGATCCGGGCGAGACCTTTTCGGTGATCACGAACCCCAACGACGACGGCGCCGAGGGCACGATCTCGTACAGCACCTCGAGCGGCACGCAGGTCAGCGTCACGTTCCAGTCGGAAGAGGGCAACGCCTTCGGCAACACCGTTCCCTGCCTTTTCGCAGGGACCGCGCTCGGCGGATAGTAACTTCCACGGGTGCTCACCCGGGAGCTTCGCGTCCTGCTCTGGCTCTTCGCCGCGCTCGCGCTCTCGGCCGGCGTGCTTCTCTACCTGCTCTCCGGAAATACCGACGACACTTTTTCCTGGACGATCAAGCCGCCCCTCACGGCGGCCTTTCTGGGCGGCGCGTACTGGGCCGCCTTCGTGCTGTTTGCCTGGAGCGCGCGACAGTCTCTTTGGGTCCGGGCACGGCCGTTCGTGCTGCCGGTATCGCTGATCGCGGTGCTGCTGCTCGTCGCAACGCTGCTGCACGACGACAAGTTCCACAAGGACAGCGTCTTCGGGTGGTTCTGGATCAGCGCCTACTTCGCGGTTCCGCCGTTGCTGGCCGCCGGGCTCTGGTTCCAGCGCCGGGCACCCCAGGTTCCCGCACCGCCGCGTCACCCGCTCGCACCGGCGCTTCGGCTTCTGCTCGTGGGCGAGGGCCTCGTGCTGGCCGGCGTCGGGGTCTCGCTATTCGTGGCACCCGACACGGCCGATTCGCTGTGGCCGTGGACGCTCACGCCCCTCACCGCGCGCGCGATCGGCGCCTTTCTCGTCGGCTTCGGCGCCGCCGCCCTCCAGGCGGCCTATGAAAACGAGATCGGCCGCCTGGCCGGATCTGCCTACGCCTATGCGACGCTCGGGCTGCTCGAGCTCGTGGCCGTGCTGCGCTACCCCGACGAGCTCGACGGCAGCGGTGCGCGCGGCGCCCTCTACGTCGCCTTTGCCGCGCTGGTGCTTCTCACCGGGCTCGCCGGCTCAGTGAAAGCGCGACGAGCGGCCCTTGAGCGCGCGTAGCGCCTCCTTGCGGTCGAAATATGCGTCGACGCGCACCCCGCGCCCGTCCTGCATCGTCCACAGGTGCGCGTACTGGGCCTCCACGTCGATGCCGCTGCCCTTGCCGCGCTGCCGCGAGCGCAACATGATGAGGACACGGCCGTCACCCGGGATCAGCTCCTCTGTCTCCTGGTGGAAGTCCTGCCAGCTCTCGAGAAAGCTCTCCAGAAAGGTACGGATCGAGTCGCGGCCGCTGTAGAGGCCGGCCTCGGGCAGGTCCGAGTGCTCGCACCACTGGGCATCCTCGTCGAGGACCGCAATCGCGCCCTCGATGTTTCCCTCGTTGAGCGCCTCGTAGGCCTCCCGGAGCATCTCCACATCGGTTGCCTGCATCACTCCTCAGCCTACGTGGTCTTGACGATCACCACGGAGCAGGGCGCTTTGTGGGAGACGCTGTTCGGGACGCTTCCGAGCACGCGCCTTTGCATGCCCTTGTTGCCGACGACCAGCAGGTCGGCGTCGTGCTGCTCGGCGATCTCGACCAGGACGTCCGCGGGGTCACCCTGCCGCGCCTCGCTCGTGACCTCGAGCCCGCGTGCACGTGCCTTCTCTTCGACCGCCCGCAACGCGGCGTCGACGTCCTGGGTCGGGTTGATCGACCACTGGATGTCTTCGGGGGCCTCCTCCTGCTCCCGGCGCAGGCGATCCTCGGCGACCGGCCGGTAGGAGCTCGCGACGACGACCTTCGCACCGAACTTCTCGGCGACGTCGAGCGCGAACTCGACCGCCTTGCTCGCGGTGTCCGAGCCGTCGGTGCCGACAGTGATCGTCTGGATCATTCTCTTCCTCCTTGCGCCTCGGCGCGGTTAAGATGCTGATGATCTCGAAGGCGAGGAGGAGTATTTGCGGTTCCCGCTGTGGATGCAAGCGCTTCTTGTGGTCCTGTTGGCAGTCGTGCTGGCGCTCGCGGTCACCGATACCGTGAGCGACTGGAGCGATTGGGTGGTGCTCGGAGGCATCTTCGTCGCCGTGATCGGCGTCATGATCGCGGTGAACCGGCGGCAGTACCCAGCGGGCAAGCGCTCGTTCACGCGCGACGACTCGAGCCGCTGGTAGGCCTTTCGGGCGTCCGATGACGAGCGCGCCGCCGCTTGCTCTGAGTGTGCGGAAGGTGACGCTCGCTGACGTCCCGCAACTGGCGCTCGCGCTCGGGCGCGCCTTCGACGGCGATCCGCCCATGCGCTGGTTTCTCCGCGACGAGGAGCGGCGCATCGAGCTGGCGCGGCAGATGTTCGACGTCATGCTGCGCACCGTCCACCTCGCGCGGGACGCCTGCTACACGACCGACGACGTGATCGGTGGGGCGCTCTGGGTGCCGCCGGGACGCTGGCGGCTGGGCTTCCTTCAGCAGCTGAGGCTGCTGCCGGGAATGATTCGTGTGTTCGGCCGGGATCTGGCCCGTGCCCAGCGCGGGCTCACGGTCATGGACGCCGGCCATCCCCGCAAGCCGCACTGGTATCTGGACTCGCTCGGGGTGGTGCCGGAATGGCAGGGGAAGGGGATCGGGTCCGCGCTCATGGGCCCGGTGCTCGAACGCTGCGATCGCGAGCGGATGCCCGCCTACCTCAATGCCGGCTCACCGCGCAGCCGCGAGCTCTATCGGCGTCACGGCTTCGCGGTCACGGAGGAGTTCAGGCTTCCGGAGGACGGGCCGCCGCTCTGGCGGATGTGGCGCGATCCGCGGCCGGCTTAGACGGACGCCCGGTTGCGTGGCTACGGGATTACGACGAGCTGGTGCTGGCCCGCGGAAAGGGTCATCGCCAGCTCGATCCCGTCGGCGGTCTGCGTGACCGTCACGGGGCCGCCGTCGAGTGTTGCGATCACGGGGCCGAACTGCCCTCGCAGCGTCAGTGTGAACGGCCCGGGTTCGCTGCTCACCGTGAGGTCCGCCACCAGCGGCTCCGACGGATCGAGGCCCATGTGCGTCGTGTCGAACGCGGCCGCCTTCAGGTTCTGGAAGGTCGCCTCGAAGCCGTTCGCTTTCGTGATCGTGGCACCAGGCACACGCACCGTCCCCGTCACGTTCGCGGGCAGCGGCGGTCCCGGGTAGGTCCACTGATAGTTCATCGGCACGGTCCGGTGGCCGCCGAACCCGTAGGTGGTCGCATCGACCTGGCCGAACGCGCTCTGGCAGGACGAGGTCCCGGCCGCACACGAGTCGGTCGGCGTACGGACGACCAGCCCGTCCGCCCAGTAGGCGCCGTCGAAGCGGTGATTCAACTGGGGCAGATCCATCGAGGGGTATCGCCGGTATGCGACCTCGATCGGGAAGAGGTCTCGCTGGGGATGCCGTTCGAGGAAGCCCTGCGTATGCCCCCACTCGTCTCCGAAGATCAGCGCGAAGTGATCACCGGCGGGATAGAAGTAGAACTCGTGCGGCCGGCCCAGGTCGGTGAACGTCTGCGCCTGCGCCTGCGCACCGGCCGGAGGCACCAGTTCGTCTGCGCCCGTGTTGTTCATCTCGTAAGCGAGATTGAGGGCGTTCGTGATGATGTTGTTCGTCTGACCCGCCACCTGGTAGGGCCCCGACGGCTGCGGCGGGGACGGAGGGGCCCAGAGCTGGTAGGCGGGCGGGCCCACGTACGCGGCCGCGGCCGCGAACCGGTCCGGCATCAGGAGGCCCATGCGGTAGGTCATGTAGCCGCCCATCGAGTATCCACCGATCGAGGTGCGCTCGTCGTCGATCGAGTAATTCGCCTTCAGGTCGTCCCAGGCCTCGAGCACGTCCTCGAATCCGGCATCGATGTACCACGTGTCCAGGCCGCGGGCGAGGGGCGTGATCACAAAGCTCAGCAGCTGGTCCCCGAGCTGGTTGTAGAGGTTGGGTGACACCGCCCTGTACTCGTTGTGGTTGACGTCCAGCGAGTGCCCGTTGATCAGGAGCGGCGTCGGCTGACCGGGCGCGTAGCTCGCCGGGATGTAGAGGCCGTACGGCTGGTACGGCGAGAGGAACTGCGGATCGGGGCTTCCGCCCGGGCTCGACGGGTTGTTCTTGAGCGTGATGCCCTCGCCGTAGTCCTGGTTGGAGCGGAAGATCCGGTTGTAGAAGCGGCCTGGAGCCGGGGCGAAGTCGTCGGAGATGCCGGCCTCGAGATCGGCGAAGTCGACACGCTGCCCGAGCTGCGAGACGTCGCGCTGCGCGAACGCCTGCGACTGGACCTCCTCGCCCCAGTGGCTCACGAATCGCGTGAACTGCTCATCCGGGTCGAACCCGGCGTCGAACGCCGCGGTCGAGCCCGGCTGGCCGCCACCCGGCGTGGTCGCGGTGGGCTGCCCGGTCTGAGGCTGCAGGTAGCGCTTCCCCGCGGGATCGGCAAGTCCGGATACGAAGTAGAGGCGCGCAGTGCGATTCTTCAACCTGCCGAGATCCGACCAGGGCACGTCCACCTCGATCGCGTTCTCCTCTAGGTTGACCGCCTGGCGCCGGATTCGAACTCGGCGACCCCTGCCGTCGGTCACGAAGCCCCCCGTGCCCCAGGAGGTGATGAAGTGGTCCGCCTTGGGAGCGTCGATGCCGACGCCGTCGGGCCACTGATCGGTGTCGGCCGAGTCACGGTCGGAGTCGATCGCGAGCGTGAAAGCGGCTGCGTCGCGCGCCTTGACGGTCTGGAGGAAGACGAGCAGGTGGAGCCCGTAGCCGTCGGCCGCGATCCTCAGCTGGCGGAGGTCGGCGGCGTTGTAGCCATAGCGAGAGGAGGTGGTGGGATAGCGGTAGTCCCCCTGCGTGGGCGCGAGCTGCGAGCGGAAGGCGGGTGGGTTGGTGGCCTGGTCGAGGTCGGCGCCGTAGTCGTCGTAGAGCCAGTCGTCATGGATCAGCTCTCCTCTCGAGACGCGCGTCTGGCCGGACAGCATCGTCGGATCGCCCTTCCACTCCGAGAGCTTGCCGTCGGCGAGGTGCGAGCTGGCGGCTGCGGCAGGTCCCGTTCCGACCGCCGCGGTCGCGAGTGCCGCAGATGCGCCCAAGGCTATGCGACGCCAGTTCATCGATCCCCCCTTGAGACCGTCAGGTGAGCGTGAGTCTAACCGCGGACGCTGAGTAACGTTTTGCGCGATGAGGACGAGGGGATGAGCGACCGGCAGAAGCGCCTGACGCTCATTGCCTGCATCCTGGGCTCGGCGATCGTCTTCATCGACAGCACGGTCGTGAACGTGGCGCTGCCGGCGATCGCCCGTGACCTCGATGCCGGCCTCGCGGAACAGCAGTGGATCGTCGAGGCCTACCTGCTGACGCTCGGCTCGTTGATTCTGATCGGCGGCTCGCTGAGCGACCTGTTCGGCCGCCGCCGCGTGTTTGCGCTCGGCACTGGGCTGTTCGGCCTGACGTCGTTCTTCTGCGCGATCGCCCCGAACCCTGAGTTGCTGATCGGCGCTCGAGCGCTCCAGGGGGTGGCGGGAGCGCTGCTCGTACCGAGCACGCTGGCGACGATCGTCGCCGTCTTCCCCGAGACCGAGCGCGGGCGCGCGATCGGCACGTGGACCGCCTGGAGCGGCGTCTCGACCGTGATCGGTCCGCTTGCCGGCGGGGCCCTGATCGAGTTCGCCTCCTGGCGATGGGTCTTCGCGATCAATCTGCTGCCCGTCGCCGGCACGCTGTACCTGATCGCGACCGCGCTGCCCGAGCGTCTCGACGAGCGCCGCGAGCACGTGCACGTGGACCTGCTCGGCGCGGTCTTGTGTGCCCTCGGCCTCGCCGGCCCGGTGTTCGCGCTGATCCAGCAGCCGCGCTACGGCTGGGGCGACCCGATCGTGCTCGTGCCGCTTCTCGTCGGTCTCGTGCTCCTCCTCGCATTCGTCGCGCAGGAGCGCCGGAGCCCCGAGCCGATGCTGCCGCTCGACCTGTTCAAGCGGCGGAACTTCGCGGTCGCGAACCTGGCGACGCTGGTCGTCTATGCGGGGCTTGGCGCCGCGCTGTTCTTCCTCGCGCTGTTCCTGCAGGAAACCGCCGGCTACACCGCGATCGGCGCCGGGGTCGCGTTGTTGCCGCTCACGGTCATGTTGTTCTTCCTCTCCAGCCGCTTCGGCGCGCTCGCCGACCGCCTCGGCCCGCGCCTCTTCATGTCGGCGGGTCCGATCATCGGCGGGGTCGGGCTGCTGCTGCTCTTGCCGGTCGACCGCGATGCGGACTACCTGACCCAGATACTCCCCGGGCTCCTGGTCTTCGGGCTCGGCCTGGCGATGACGGTCGCACCGCTCACCGCGACCGTGCTGAGCGATGCGGACGCGCAGCACGCGGGCATCGCCTCCGGTGTGAACAACGCGGTCGCGCGGGTCGCCGGCCTGCTCGCGATCGCCGCCATCGGGGCCGTGGTCTCGTCGCAGTTCGCTTCGTCACTCGACTCGCGCGTGTCGGGTGAGCGCATGAGCGAGCCGGCACGGAACGCGATCGACGACGCGAAGAAGCGACCGCTTGCGGGTGAGGTGCCGGACTCCGTTCGCGGCTCCGAGCGCCGCAGGCTCGAGGACGCCCTCAAGGACTCGTCCGTCCTGGCCTTCCGGGTCGGGATCGGAATCGCAGGCGGGCTCGTGATATTCGG
This sequence comes from Actinomycetota bacterium, assembly GCA_046725795.1. Classification (GTDB taxonomy): domain Bacteria; phylum Actinomycetota; class Thermoleophilia; order Solirubrobacterales; family JBBDJG01; genus JBBQKG01. The sequence goes on along the minus strand of JBKOZI010000003.1, from coordinate 44,493 downwards.
CGGGGTGGTGTCCCTGTTCGGGATCCAGAACCCGAGGCGTACGGTCTCCGCGGCCGACTGCCCCGGAGGCGCGATCTGCGGTGCGAGCGAGGAGCTCGCAAAGGACCTCCCTCGCGTCCGCCTGCCACAGCGCGCCGGCGAGCCGGCGCACGCTTAGAGTTCTCAGTCCAGATCGACCGCAACCGGCAGCGCCGTGTCGCGCCACCGCTCCAGGTCGCCCGTATAGCGCCGGCTGTATTTGTCGAAGAGCAGACTGCGCGCGTGGGTCTGCTCGCCGGCCTCCTCGACCACGCGCGCGGTGCCGCCTGATCGCTCGTGGCCGACGCGCACGTTCACGCGCGGCTCCCGCAGCAGGTTCTTCACCCAGTCGGAGCGGTCACGGCCCCCGGAGAGCATGTACACGGTGGGGCCGTCCAAATCGAACCAGATCTCGATCTCGCGCGGCCTGCCGCTCGTGCGGCCCGTGGTCGTCAGGTAGCAGTAGTCCTCTCCCGCGAGCGCCGAGCTGATCGCCATCTCGGCGCGAGACTATCCCTCCGGCGAGAGTATCCTTCCGAGGCGGGGTGGATCTTATGGTGGAGGAAGAGCAAGGAAAGCTCGATTTCGCGGCGCGCGAGGTCGTATTGAGGGCCCACCTCGACGAGGTGGACGAGGACCGGTGCGTCTGGACCTCGATGCGATTCATCATGAACGGGCCCCGGCATCCTCGCGTCGGCGAGCTGGTCTTCCTGATGGACGGAGACGGCGGCTCGATGGGCAGGGTCGAGGAATTGAACGGGTGGATGGCCCGGATCCGGCTGCTGCCGGAGTAATGACCGTCAGGGCACGAAGACGCCCTGGCGCATGAACGGCGACTCGTCGCCGTCGCCGCAGGTCGACGGGCAGCCCGCGCCGTAGCCGGTGCCGTTCGGTCCCGGATCGTCGAGCGCGGCGGCGCCGACCTCCCAGATCGCGCGTCCGTTTTCCTTCACGGCGCCCGGGAAGAGCGCGTCGAAGGTGGTGGCAACGGCACAGGTCGAGCCGGTCGATGTACTCGTGGGAGAGCACGTGACCGGGACTTCCATCGAGATGTCGACCACGGTACCGGGCTCGCCCTGCGAAACCGCGGTGCCGTTGTCGCGGTCGGTGATGCGAAGCGCCGCGCGCAAGAGCATCCGGCCGTCGAAGTCGCTCCCCGGGCCGCCCGGACAACCGTCACTGGCGATCGCGCACCGCACGTCCGTGGCGTTCACGGCGACCGCGACGTCGGCTTCATCCGTGCTCGTCGCGGAGTCGCCCGGGCGGGCGTCGATCCGTGCGTGGGCCGTCGCGCGAACCGGCAACTGGTTCGCGTCCGGGGTGCCGACGGTCAGCGTCTGCGACTCCTGCCGCGGTTGCGAGCACGAGGAAAACGCGAGCGGCGCGCCGTGTGTGGAGTCGGGCGTGCCGCATTCGACGAACGCCGGTACGAGCGGGAGGTAGAGCGGAGTCGCCCCCCTCGGCCGCGAGTACAACGCGGGCTCGACGTAGATAGGGCTCGAGACGGCCTCGATCGCGCTGTCGCGCTGGACCTGGAGGCGATATCGCCCTGGCCCGACGCCCGGGAAGGGGAAGGTGAAGTCGTCGCTCGTGACCGGTGCGGCAAGGAGAGGGGCGCCGTCCTTGAACACGTAGAGCTCATAGTCCCCAGGGCGCACCGCGCCCGGCCCGGCGCCCAGGACGCGCGCGGTGAACTGGACGCCGCCGGTACGGATCGTGTCGCCCATCATCGCCGGCGCCGCTCCCGGTGCTGTCGCCTCGAAGCGAAGGTCGGGCCCGTCGTTCCCGAAGACCTTCACGTAGGTGTGCCCGGCCTTCACGCCTTGCTCGAGGCCGCTCTCCGACAGCTCCTCGGCGTAGACGACAGTGGTCGCGGTGCCGATCGGCGCCTGTGTCACCGGGTCGGGAGTGCGGCCGGCATTGTGCGAATCGCTCGAGCCGACGGCGGCGATGTGGTTCCGGTTCTGTCCACCCGCGTCGATCGCGTCCTCGTAGAACTGGATCGCCGCCGGCGTGAACGGGTTGGGCCCCGGCTCTGGATTTTGCTGGAGGCCGGCTGGACCGGTCGCGACCTCGATCGCATCGACCTTGGCGTAGTCGGTCTCAGCATCGGTGTAGTCCCAGGGGCAGCCGCGGCAGATGAAGTCGAAGCCCGGCACGGCCGAGGGGAAGATCGTTGGGTGGTTGATCTGGGTGAAGCCTCCCGCGGCGTGGACGGCGTCGAAGAGCGCGCTCGCCGGCCGCGCAACTCGAGCGACCTGAAGCGTGCCGTCCGCGCCGCGCTCGTAGACGGGGCCGGTGCGGTAGTCGACGTAGGTCGCGCTCGCGTGGTTGTTCGCGTGGCCGCGGTAGGTGATGATCTCTGCGCTGCGCACGATCAGTTTGCCCGGATAGTCCGGCTGGTACCGGCCGATCTCGCCCCACGCGGAGTCGCTCACGTAATCCGAAAGCGTGATGAAGTCGAGACCCGCGCCACCGGCGGAGATGGGGCGGAATGCGTAGTCGAACGCCTCGCGCATGGTGGCGTCGCCGAGCGACGAGTGCTCCGCGTGGACATGGAAGTCTCCCGCGTACCAGCCGGGCCCGTTCCGCGCGGCACCGGAGTCGTAGCTTGCTGGTTGGTACGGGCTGTCCGTCCACGAAGCGTCGCTGCTCACGTCGATCTGCACGCGCCACGCAACCTTGCCGTCCGAGTCGCCCTCCGACTGCGACGCGACCGCTGCGACTCCGAGCTCCACCGCCCACTCGCCGGGCGGGACCGGTCCCGGCTCGAAACCGCGGGTGGTCTTGCCGTGGCGGTGAAGCCGCGGGTTTGCGACGTAGTCGGCTTCGGCCGAGAAGCCGTTTGGAGACACAGTCACGTCGGGATGGCTGGAGCCGCCCCAGCCCCGGAACTCGCTTGGGCCCCACAGCGCACCGGGCACCGGTCGCGTGTCATAGAGGCCGAGATCGAGAACGTGCTTGATGCGGCTGTTGGTGGGCGCCTCCGGCTGGTCGTAGCAATAGCGGACCCGAACCGCGGTCGAGCCCGCCGGGACGGTGAACGGAAGCAGCACGTAGCCGCCCTCGACGGTCGTGTCGAACTCGCCGCTGATTACGGTCAGCGGAGACAGAGAAGCGTCCGATGCGCCGCCGCAATCGGCCGGAGCCGCGGTGACCGCTTGAGTTGCGAGGTGGGCGTGCGCCATCGCGGCCGGCAGCAGCGCGAGCAGGCCGAGCGCGCAGGCAATAACTTTCGCGATCCTCACTCCCCCAGATCCTCCTGCGCCGGCAGTTTACCCGGGGGTTGCACCCGCGCACCAGGCTCCGTTAGGGTCGGGCTGTCCGGGAGAACTGAGAGGAAAGGCAGGCGTCGGATGTCCCGTTTCGCCGGCAAGGTTGCTGCGTCGCTGTTGGCCGTGTTCTGTGTCCTTGCGGGTAGCTCTTCGCTGGCGTTCGGAGCGAGCGCGCCCGATTTCTCGGCGCCGGGACATGCGTTCAACGTGCTCCCGCCGGGGCAGTTCGGCAGCTTCCCCCCGTTCCCGCCGTACGCGACCGATCAGGCCACCCTGTACGACGGGCTCACGCCGCTGTTCGACCAGGTCACGGATGCCGACCTTCCGACCTACTTCAAGCCGAACACCTTCGGTTTGAGCGTTCCGCTGAGGCGTACGGAGACCGTCGCGGGCCATCCCGACCTGGTGATCAAGCGCGACGAGAACGAAGTCGCGCACATCGACGCACCGACACGGGCCGACGTGATGTTCGGCATCGGTTACGTGACGGCCGAGGATCGGACGCTGCTGATGGACCTGCTGCGCAACCCCGGCCGCGTGGCGGCCGTGGACGCTCCCGGGCTCAACGCTTTCAACCTCGCGCTCAATTTCGGGCAGTTCACGCCCTCTCAGCAGACCGAAGACTTCCTGGCCGCCCAGGTGAAGGTGCTGGAGGACGTGGGACCCGAAGGCCAGCAGATCATCACCGACATCGACAACTACCTCGACGGCATCAACGCGTGGCGCGCGTTCGCCCATGTCTCGGGCCGGCCCTGGAACAGGAACGACGTGGTCGCGGTCGCGGCGATGATCGGTGCGGTGTTCGGCAGGGGCGGCGGCGACGAGGCCCGCCGCTCCGAGCTCCTGTCCGCGTTGCAAAACCGCCTCGGCCGGCGTGAGGGATTCGAGGTCTGGAACGATCTGCGACAGCAAAAGGATCCTGAGGCGCCGGTCTCCGTCGACGGCCGGTTCCGCCAGCAGTGGAACAAGGGATTCAGGGGGAACGTGCTGCTGGACGCCGCAAGCCTCGATACGACCGCCGCAAGCGCCGCTGCCGCAAGCCAGGCGATCCGGTCGCCGGCGAGCAACGCGGTGCTGGTGGGGAAGTCGCGCTCGGCCACAGGGCATCCTTTCTTCGTGGCGGGTCCCCAGGTCGGCTACTTCTTCCCACAGGTGCTCTACGAGGTCGATGCCCACGGCGGCGGGATCGACGCCCGCGGCGCGACCTTCCCGGGCTCCGGACCGTACGTGGAGCTCGGTCGCGGCCAGGACTACTCGTGGAGCGCCACCTCGTCGGGAAGCGACATCATCGACATCTTCGTCGAGACCCTCTGTGGCGACGACACGCACTACCGCTTCAAGGGTGAGTGTCGTGAGATGACGACATTTGACGCCGGTTCGTTGCTGTCCCAGAGCGGGTCCGGCCCTGTCGTGTTCCACGAGACAGTGCACGGCCCCGTGATCGGCTACGCCACGGTCGGGGGAAGGCGAGTGGCGCTGTCGTCCGCACGAGCGACGCGTGGCCGCGAGGTCGCGAGCGCGCTTGGATTCGCGGATCTCAACACGAACAAAGTGCACGACCCGCGCAGCTTCTTCGAATCCGCCAACAAGATCGAATTCACCTTCAACTGGTTCTATGCGGACGACGAGGACATCGCGATGTTCTCGAGCGGCAGGTTGCCGATCCGTGACCACGGTGTCGACATCGGACTTCCGACCAACGGCGACGGCCGCTTCGAGTGGCGTGGGTTCCTGTCGCAGCGCCGGCATCCGCACGGCACCGAGCCGCGTGACGGCGCCATCACGAACTGGAACAACAAACCGGCCGCAGGGTGGGAGGCCGCGGACGACAACTGGACCTACGGCTCGATCCATCGCGAGCAACTCCTGCACGACGCGATCGATCGCCGCTGGACGCATACGCTCGGCTCGACCGTCGCGGCGATGAACCGGGCGGCGACGCAGGACCTGCGCACGGCCAAGGTGTTGCAGAGCATCCAGCGCGTGCTCGAGACCGGCCCCGCCCCCAGCCCGCGCGACCAGCAGATGCTCGACCTGCTGAAGGCGTGGCGAGAGTCGGGCTCGAGCAGGCTCGACCGGGACGGGGACAACAAGATCGACGATCCTGGCGCCGCGATCATGGACCAGGCGTGGCCGAAGATCGCCGATGCGGTGATGAGCCCGGTGCTTGGTCCACAGCTGGACGAGCTCGCATCTCTGATAACGCGCGACAATCGCCCGAGCAGACAGGGTTCGGCCTACAACACGGGGTGGTACAGCTACGTCGACAAGGATCTCCGGTCTGTTGCGGGGCAACGGGTGGAGGGCGCCTTCGAGACCCGCTTCTGCGGCGCGAACCACGCCGGCAACACGGGGCACAAGGGCAAGATCCGCCGAGGGAAAGGGCACGGCCGACAGAGCCTGAGCCTCGTCGCCTGCAGGGACTCGCTATGGGCCGCCTTGCATCAGGCCGGAGACGAGCTCGCCGCCGCTCAAGGGACCGACAACCCGGCGGCCTGGCGGGCGGACGCGACGCCGGAGCGGATCCAGTTCCTGCCGGGCTTCCTGACCGTCACGATGCGTTGGACCAATCGGCCCACCTTCCAGCAGGCAATTAGCTACTCAGGCCACCGCTAGAGCGGTGGCCTGAGCTTCCTTCGCTCGTACATGGGGATCGGGCCGAGGTCCCGGTAGCCGAGCCTGGCGTAGATGGGGCGGCCCATCGCCGTCGCCTGCGTGGTGGTGGTTTCGCAGCCTCGCTCGCTGGCGTCCACAAGTGCGCGGTGAAGCATGCTGCCCACCAGCCCGCGCCCGCGTGCCTCGGGCACCGTTGCGGCGAACCAGAAAGCGCAATCGCCCCCGTGATCGTGCACCATCACCATCGAGGCGGGCTTGCCGTCCAGCCGCACCAGGTACAGATGAGCGATGCCCTTCGGCAGTTCCCCGAGCGCGCTCGACCACAGGCCTTCGGGGTCACCGTAGGCGCGGTCGTTGATCAAACCGGCTGCGTCCAGGTCCCAGTCGCTGCTCCACTCCGGCTCGGCCCCGGGCGGGTCGCGAAGCTCGGAAAGCGCCATTCCCATCGCCTGCGGCGACGCGTCGAGCCGGTGTCCCGCGGACTCGAGCGTTCGGACGGCACGCTCATCGCCGTCGCGTGTCCATACGGTCCAGGCCCGCACGCCCGCCTCCTCGTAGGTGTCGGCGAGCGTGCCCAGCGCGTTCGCGAGGACATCCGCGCTGTCGTACACGACCGAGTTCACGACCGAGCGGTCCGGAGCCGCCGGCACGATCGCGGCCGTCACGCCCTCCAGCTCTAGTACGCGGTTGCCCTCTGCACCCTTGCCGATCAGTCGCGCCGAGGCGCGCAGCGACCCGAACATCACCTCGAGCAGCGGATCGGTCAAGGGTGCTCACCCGCGAACTGGGCGTCTGACATCCGCGCGAGCGCGGTCGCGACCGCGATCCCACCGGCCAGCCAGACCACCGAGCTCACGATGAAGTAGGCGTTGCTGGTCACACCGCTTTCGATTCCGACCATCAGCGCGCCCAGCGCCAGCAGGGCGCCCGCGAGCCGCGGAACGCCTGCGTATCGGGCCGCGGCGATCGCGAGCGCGGCGACGCCTCCGATCCAGAGAAGCACAGACAGGTAGTAGACCAGTGACCAAGATGAGTTCTGCACTTCGTGGAGCGCCACCTCGAGGGTCCGCTGATCGACTCCTGATCTCGTGGAGACCTCCCCCAGTACGCCCCAGGTGTAGCCGTCGATCGCAAACACCGCGGCTCCCCCCATCAGGCCGGCGATCCCGAGCGCGCCGGCGACCAGCCCGAGTGTCGGGCGGCGCCTTCGGACACAGAACGCGAGCCCGAGCACGGCCGCCGTGAACACGATCAGCGCCAGGAAGCCGATCGCGTGTGCCAGCTGCCAGCGCGTGTACGACTCCGCGATCTTGGCGAGCTGATCCGCCTCGTGGTCACGCGTGTACTCCTTAGGATGCAGCAGGTTGTCGACCAGGAACAGAAACGGCCCGACCACGAGCGCGGCGGCGGTCCCCTTGCGGTAGAGGCCGATGTTGGGGAGCGCGGTCACGCCGTCACCATTACCAGATGAGCTCACTCGAGCAATTCCCACATCGCATTCGACCGGCGCGCGGCGATCCCGAGGGCGTGCTCGTGCTGCTCCACGGCCGCGGCACCGACGAGCACGATCTCTTTCCGTTGCTCGACCTGCTGGACCCGGCCGCGCGCTTCGTCGGAGTGACTCCGCGCGGCCCGCTGCGGCTGCCTCCGGGTGGAGCGCACTGGTACGTGATCCGCGAGATCGGCTACCCCGACCCGGAGAGCTTCTTCGCGACCTACGAGGCACTCGGCGAGTGGCTCGACGGGCTCCCCGAGGCGTTCGGCGTGCCCGGGGGCCGCTTTGTCCTGGGGGGTTTTTCGCAGGGGGCGGTGATGTCCTACGCGCTCGCGCTCGGAGCGGGGCGCCCGCGTCCGGATGCGCTCGTCGCGCTCAGCGGCTTCATCCCGACCGTCGAAGGCTTCGAGCTGGATCTCTCCGATCCCTCCCGCCCTGGGGTCGCGATCGGGCACGGCACCTCCGACCCGATCATCCCCGTCGAGTTCTCACGGGAGGCACGAGATCGCCTGACGGCGGCCGGTTTCGAGGTCGTCTACCGCGAATCGCCGATGGGGCACAGCGTGGACCCGGCGTTCCTGGCCGAGCTCGGTAGCACCTTGAGCCGGATCCCCAAGTAGACCGGTCGATCTGCTCGCATATCGACGGTGCCTATACCGTTTCGCCGGGGCCGGACGACTGGGCGATCTGGATCAAGGTCCCGTGGGATTTCGACGGTCGCAGGAACGCCTCTTTCCAGTGCAGATTGGAGAGATCGACGTCCACGAGCTCGAAGCCGAGCTCCCGAAGATGCGCGATTGCCGCCTCGATGTCGTCGGTCTTGAACGTGACGTGGTGAAGTCCCTCGCCGCGCGAGTCCAGGAACTTCGAGAGGAAACCTTCGCCGAGCGGCTCCAGCAGCTCGACCTTGCCGCCACCCGGATAACGCAGCTGCAGCCACCGCCAGGTGTCCTGATCGCCGCGCATCAGGTATTCGCCGCCGAGGCCGTCGCGGTAGAGCTTCAACGCCTGCTTGATCGAGCGGACCGCCACGGCCACGTGGTCGAACTCGAATGACGGCATGGAGCTCCCTCCGTCACCCACCAGGGGAGCTGAGGCGCAGCTCGTGCGAGCGCTGGGCGAGCATCCCCGCGAGGCCGCCTCGCTTACCCCTCCGGCGTTCGCGCCTGAGCGTGCGCATGTACGGGTAGAAGTCCACCTGAATCGTGTGGCGCGGTGACCGCACGTAGCGCTTCGCCATGCGCTCGTCCTCCCGCCCGATCACCTCGCGCATCTCCTCCGGGGAGGGAAGCTCGACCTTGCCTTCGAGGATGTCCGCGACCCACTTGGACTGCAGCTCCGCGATCGGCATGATCGCGCCGAGCGGCTGGATCAACCCGATGAAGTAGAGGCCGGGATGCTCTGGGTCGACGACTCGCCGGTAGAGCGGGATCCGGTTCGCCTCCGCCTTTACGAGATCGGGAGAGAAGAAGGGAAACGTGATCTTGTACCCGGTGCAGAAGATGATTACCTCGATCGGCTCGGTCGATCCGTCCACGAAGCGGACGCGATCGCCCTCGAGCCTCTCGATGTTCGGCTTCACCGTGATTCGGCCGGGTCCGATCCGCGGCAGCAGGTCCGAGGAGATCGTGGGGTGCGCCTCGAGCAGCTTGGGGTCCGGCTTGGGCAGTCCATAGGACTCCATCGAGCCCTGCGCGGTCTTGAGCAGGCGCGCGTACGCCCGCCGCTGGACCGCCAGCGGAAGCCGGCTCGTCAGCTCGGTCCCGAGCTCGTCGGTCGGCTTGCCCTGCAGGTACTTCGGAATCACGTGCGCGCTCCTTCGCATCGCGAGGAACGTCATGTTCGACACCCGCGAAGTCTCGACCGCGATGTCGGTCGCCGAGTTGCCGATCCCGAGCACCAGCACGTTCTTGTCTTCCATGCCGTCGGCGGTCTTGTAGTCGTGGGCGTGCATGACGCGGCCGTCGAACTCGCCCGGGAACGGCGGGTCGGGCAAACGCGGGTTCCAGTGGTGACCGTTCGCCACCAGCACGGCGCCGTAGCGGGTGGTCGTGCCGTCGCCAAGGGAGACGTCCCAGCCGCCGTCAGCGGCCGGCTCCACCTTGGTCACCTCGGTGTTGAACCGGATGTGCTCCCGCAGCCCGAAGTGGTCCGCGTAGTCGTCGAAGTAGGCGGCGATCTGGGAGTGGTGGGGATAGTCCGGATAGTGGTCCGGCATCGGGTAGCTCTTGTATTCCATGAGCTTCCGCGAGGTGTTGATGAACAGCGACTTGTAGGCAGCCGACATGCCGTTGTCGTTGAGGTAACGCCAGTTGCCACCCACCTGCGACCCCTTCTCGAAGCAGTCGTAGGGGATGCCGCGCGCGCCCAGCACCTGGCAGGTGGAGATGCCGGAGGACCCGGCCCCGATGACGCACGCCCGCTCTCCCGGTCTCAGTGCCGCCGCCATGCGAGGCGGATGGTAACTACGGACACTTCTTGCTGCGGCCCCATGGAAGGCGGACATAACGCTGTGAGTCGTTGTTGCCCTCATTCGACTCCCAGATGCGGCCCTTCGGGTCGGCGCGATGCACGTATGCGAAGCACCCGCGCAAACCGGTGACGTCGATCCACTGCTCGTGGTAGGTGGATGGATAGATGTCCGACCAGCCGACGGAAGTCCCCAACGTGACCGATCGCTTGCCGCGATCCTGGTTGCACCCCGGAAAGATGCGGAAGCGCGGCGAGCGCTTTCCCGGGCGCGTTCGCCGAAGGTCCCGCAGGCAGTAGTAGACCTTCGGGCCCTTGCGGACGAGGCGCTCGCGATGACCCTTCCGGTCGACCGACCACAGCTCGAACCGGGCCGCGTCGACGAACTTCCAGTAGTGGCCCTGCCCCGGGATGTACTTGAAGTAGAGCTCGGCGCCCGTGTCGGAGACCAGTTGCGAGCCGTCCACCCGGTAGATGTGCTGCCGGGCGCTCATCTCCCCTCGGCCGGTGCGCCGCCCGCGGAACATGACCGGTCCCTTGCCGCGGCTCTTCACGTCGTTGGTGGCGCGCAGCAGCACGCGGCCCTTGGCAGTGCGCTGCGCGTACATGTCGGCCGGCGTGCCCATCAGCAGATCGGGGCACCGAAGTTCGGCCCGATCAGGCCCGAGGCAGGGGTTCGCCTCCTTGGGGGGAGGGGCCACCTCGGACCGCGCGCCCGTGCCGCCCACGAGCAGGGCCAGCGTGGCTAAAGACACGGCAGTGCGGGCGCGCATGAGGCGGAGAGCCTAGTGCCCCATCCAGCAAACCAGATGGGGCACTGTCGCGCATCAGGCCGCCCGAGCCACGCCCGGCACGAGGCGCAGGCGGTCGGGCGCCAGTGGGACGATCGCACGCTTGACGTACTCTGCGCCGCCGGCCACGAGCGCGCGGCGAAGCCACACCGGCGGGAGCGGAAAGAAGCCGTACTGATCGCGGATCGACGCCGGCAGGAGCGCGACGGTCACGAAGTTGACCGCCTCCACCACCGGCCGCAGGTAGATCGGCAGCGGCGGCTCGAGCACGATCTCGCGGGCGCGGCTGCGCGCCCATGGAGTCACCACGAGTGTGTCTCCCTCGAGCATTTCGCGCCCGTACTCGCGGAAGTCCTCGAGTGTCTTCGGCATGTCCCGGGCGCGCAGTCCGAAAAGCCTTCCAACGGTCCGGTAGTCGGTCCAGAACCGCGCCTGGTCGGTTTCGTCGAGCGGTCCGACGTAGAGCCGGTAAACCACGATTGCACTGTCGACGAGCGTGTACAGGATCCACATCAAGAGCTCGGGATCGTCCGCCCGATAGGGCGTCCCCGCGGGGAACGGTCCAGCCGGTCGCGCGATTTGCCCTCGGACGCGCCGGTGCATCGCGCGGACATGGCGTGTGGCGCGATCGGCCTCGGCGCGCGTGCCGAACGTCACGGTGCTCATCACCTCGGCGGTGCGGGCAAGCCGCTCGTAGGGCCGGTCCAGGGCACCCGTGTGGGCGAGCAGGCCGGCGACTGCGAGCGGATGCGCTGCCTGCATCAAGAGCGCACGCGGCCCCGCGAGCGCAAGCGCACGCTCCCGGTACACACGCCTGATTACGGAGTCGTCCGTGAAGTAGGCGTCGCCCATGCCGTAACGGTACGGCCGACGAGCCGCGAAGGGATCACCCAGACGTGAGTGCTTCCAGCTTCGCGCCCATCGCATCCCGCAGTGCGGTCGCGGCGGAGTACGGGCGGACCATCACCGTGAGCTCGGTGACGAGGCCGTCGGCGCCATGGCGCAGGTAATCGATGCCCTCCAGCTCGCGGTCGCCCACACGCGCGTGGAACACGAGGCAGGTGCTGTCCTCGCCATGAAGCTCGTCGACGTAGCGGAATTCCTCGAACACCTGAGCGACGAGCGAGAGCAGCTGCATGACCGCGTCACGCCCCTCGTACGGGCGGAAGACGACCGGGCTCCGGAAGGCGACGTCGGGATCAAGCGCCGCAGCCATTGCGGCGACGTCGCCCGCTTCCACCGCTTCGCGGAACGCGCCCGCCATGACGCGACCCTACAACAGACAGCCGCGATGCGGGGCTCTGGAACCAGCCATCTATGCCGCCTGCCCGGAGGTGACCTGGTCGGCGCCGGACAGGAACTGCTCGAAGGCGGCGACGCACCGCGGATCGAACTGGCGGCCGGCCTGGCTCTGCAGCTCGGAAAAAGCCTGCTCGTGGGAGATCGCGGCACGGTACGGACGGTCGCTCGTCATCGCGTCGAACGCGTCGGCGACGAGGAGAATGCGGGAGGCGAGCGGGATGTCATCGCCGGTCAGGCCATCGGGATAGCCGGAGCCGTCAAAGTGCTCGTGCGAGTGCTTGACCCACAGCGCGATCAGCGAGAGCCCGTCGACGCGGTTCACGAACTCCGCGCCGATCACCGGGTGAGACTTGACCTCCTCGAATTCCGTGTCGTCGAGCGGCCCGGGTTTCTTGAGGATGCGGTCCGGCAATGTGACCTTCCCGACGTCGTGAAGCATCGCGGCGACGCGCAGGTAGGCAAGGTCGGCGCCTCCCCATCCGAGCCGCTGGGCGATTCCGGCGGCATAGTGGGCGACCGTCGCGGAGTGCTCTGACGCGACTGCCATGCGCGCGTCAACGGCGCGCGCGAGCGTCTCGGCCCAGCTCAGCTCGCGCCGGCCCGCGCCGAAGCTCGCGGCGAGGCCCTGTTTCTGGTCGTAGAGATCGCTGTCCGCGCGCCGCTGGAGCTCGTCCGGGTCAAGGCCGTCCACGGGAAAGCAGGCGATGCCGGTCGTCACCGCGATCCGCTCGGACAGAACCCCGCGGATCCGTTCTCCGAGCTCCTCGGCGCCGGACTGAGTGAGGCCGGGCGCGAGCACCGCGAACTCGTCGCCTCCAAGGCGTCCAACCGTGTCCATCGCGCGCACGCTCTGTCGCATCCCTCCGACGACCCAGCAGAGGAGCTCGTCGCCGGCGATGTGCCCGTGCAGGTCGTTCACGGCCTTGAAGTTGTCGAGGTCGAGCAGCACCAGCGCGACCGACCGACCGGACCGGAGCGCGTCGTCGAGCTCGGCCTGAAGACGCTCCTCGAACCCGCGCCGGTTGAGCGACTCTGTGAGGGGATCGGTACGGGAAACCTCCATCAGGCGCTCGCGCGCGTCGTCGTGGTTCTGCGCCTGCCATGCGCACAGCAGGGCCGCGAACGCCAGGCTCGCGGCCACGAATGCCACGTAGGCGAGACTCGGGTCCCCGTACAGATCGCCGACGAGCAGGAACGCGAGCACATCCGTCGCCCCGACGGGCACGAAGATCCGGAGAGGGTAGAACGCGGCGGCGAACACCACCGGGAGGAAGAAGAGAAGCGTGAACGGGCTTCGCGCGCCGCCGTCGGCGGCAACCGCGACCGCGATCAGACCGATGTCGAACAGGCTCCAGGTGACGAAGAACGCGTCCGTCAGGGTTGCGCTCGCGAGAATGCGCTCGACCGGAAGCGCCGCGATCAGCAGCGCACCCGCGAGCCCGGCTCCGAACAGCATCGCGATCAGCGCACGATTGGGCTGCTCCCAGGTCGCGCTGACATAGGCCAACCCAGTGGCACCAGCCCCGAGGGTGAGCCAGATGCCCGCCTTCACCATCTGCTTCTGCAGCTGCCTCTCGGCGGCATCGACAATCCGTGTCGGCCTCACCTCCGCCACGTCATGAGCATCGGCCGAAACGGTGGGAACCTATAGCCCGGCGCCCACCGGCGGCGATAGCATCATCGCTTGATGGCCGTCGTCGACCGCACGCACGAGGTCCACAACCAGCCGGGGCCGCTGGAGCCGTACAACGCCTTCGACGCCGACGTCGCGTTGCAGGAAGCGCTCGACCGGGAGGGGGGCGCTTGGGGCGTTGACCGGGTCCGCGACTTCGGGGCCGCCTGCGGGTCGGCGGAAGCACGCGAGCACTCGCGCCGGGCGCTTCGCAACGTGCCGCGTCTTCTGACGCACGACCGCTCTGGAAACCGCATCGACGCGATCGACTACGACCCCTCCTTCCACTGGATGCTGCGACTCGCGATCGAACGGGAGCTGCCCTCGCTTCCATGGCGGGGTCCGCAAGCCGGCGCGCACGTCGTTCGCGCGGCCATGTTCCTGATGCTGAACGGCCTCGACACGGGACCGGCTTGTCCAGTCGCGATCAACTACGCGGCGGTGCCGATGATGCGGCAGGACGCCGCACTCGCAGCGGAGTGGGAGCCGCGCGTCACGCTGCCCGACTACGACCGCTACGCGCAGGCCGGGATGGTGATGACCGAGAAGCAGGGCGGCTCCGACCTGCGCTCCAACACCACCGAGGCGGTCGACGCGGGGGACGGCTGGTACGAGCTGACCGGCCACAAGTGGTTCTGCACCCACCCGGTGTTCTCGTTCTTCTTCACGCTCGCGAACGCGCCGGCCGGGTTGACGTGCTTTGTCGCCGAACGCCCGCATCCCGGTTTCCGGCTGCAGCGGCTCAAGGACAAGATGGGCGGCCGGTGCCTCGCCTCGAGCGAGGTCGAGTTCCAGTCGCTTCCCGCTCGCATCCTGGGCGAGGAGGGGCGAGGCGTGGCGGCGATGAGCACCCAGATCAACTACACGCGGCTCGACACGATGATGGGCGTGGCCGGAATGCTGCGGCGGATGGTGGCCGAGGCCGTGCACCATGCCCGCCACCGCTCGGTGTTCGGCAAGCTGCTCTCCGACCAGCCGCTGATGCAGACCGTGCTCGCGGACATCGCGCTCGAGTCGGAGGCGATGATGGCCGCCTGCATGCGGGTCGCGCGCTCCTATGACACGGACGGCGAGGTGCTCTTCCGGCGGTTCTCGACCGCGATCATGAAGTACTGGATCAGCAAGCGGGGTCCAATCGCGGCCGCCGAGGCGCTCGAGTGCCTCGGCGGCAACGGCTTCGTCGAGGAATCGATCATGCCGCAGTTCTTCCGCGACATCGAGATCGGCACCGTCTGGGAGGGATCCGGCAACGTGGCCGCGCTCGACGTCCTGCGCGCCATGGTCCGCGAGCCCGAGGGAATGCCTGCGTTCCTCGCCGAGTGCGAGCTCGCGCAGGGCGCCGATCCGCTGCTCGACGCTCACCTTTCGAGGCTCCGCAAGCAGCTCGGCTCGCTCGAGCACGAGACCGTCGAGTGGCGCGCGCGCCGCCTGGTCGAGGACCTCGCGGTCGCGCTCGAGGCCAGCCTGCTGGTCCGCCACGGGCCGCCCGCGGTCGCCGACGCGTTCTGCTCGGCACGGCTCGGCAACGGCGGTCACGCGTTCGGCACGCTTCCCGCCGGCGCGGATGCGCCCGGGATCGTCGAGCGCGCGCTCATCTGAGTCGGGCTAGAATCCGCGCGATGGAGAGGTTGTGGCCCAAGCTGCGAACCGTCTCGCTGCTCGCGGCCGGCTCCGTGCTCGTCCACGAGTTGCGCTACGTCGCCGGCTACGGGAGCAACGCCGGCGAGGCTCTGGCCGAGCAGGGTCACTCCTACATGCCCTGGATCGAGGCGCTCGCGACCGTGCTGATCGTCGCGACGCTCGCCCGATTCACCGCCATGCTCGTCCAGTCGTCCCGCGGCGCCGCGCCTGCGCGGCGGCCTCCGCGATTCCGGGCCCTGTGGCTTGCCTCGAGCGGCGCGCTCGCCGCCGTCTACACGGCGCAGGAAGGGTTCGAGGGGGCCTTCGCCCCGGGGCACCCCGCTGGTTTGGTCGGGGTGTTCGGGCACGGCGGCTGGACCGCCCTGCTGTTCTCGGTCCTCGTGGGCGCGCTGATCGCAGCGGTCACGCGGGTCGCCTACGAGGCCGTAAAGCTTGTGGCCGGCAGGACGGTGCAGCGCAGACCGACCGCCTCCGCACGCCGATCATGGCCGGTCCTTCCGATAATTCCGGGGCGTCGTCTCGACGTCCTTGCCTGGAACCTCGCCGGCAGAGCACCGCCGCAGCGCTGATCGGAGCTCCATGTCGACGGCTCGGTTGACCGAGTCGTCGACCTGACGTTGCCGCGGCCCGGCGTCCGGGCGGCGGCTAAACCGGCAATCGAGGAGGTCCGCATGGGCCGAAAGGGTCGGCTCTGCTTGTGCGGCGCAGCGACGTGAAGCTCAAGTCTCTGGCAGGACTCGCCGCGGCGGTGATGCTGCTGGGGTTGCCGAGCCTCGCTCAAGGACACAAGGGAAGCCCCAACTATCGCTCGACGGTCCGCAAGGTGGACCCGCCGGTCCCTGGCCTGGACGTCCAGGTGCTCAACTACGACGACCGCCTGCTGCTCGTGAACAAGTCCGGCCGAGACGTCGAGGTGCGCGGGTACGACGGCGAGCCCTACATCAAGATCCTCGGAGATGGGACGGTTCAGGTGAACAAGCGGTCGCCCTCCTATTACCTGAACCTGGAGCGCTTCGGCGACGTCGAGCCTCCGCCGGAAGCTCGGAAGGGCGCCCCGCCCCTTTGGGACCTGGTCGACAAGACCGGACGGTTCGAGTGGCACGACCACCGGATCCACTACATGTCCAAGAGCCTGCCCAATCAGGTCACGGACAAGGGCAAGCGCACCAAGATCTTCGATTGGAAGGTCCCGGTCGATGTCGGTGGCCGGCGCGTTCAGGTGAGGGGAGAGCTCTTCTGGGTGCCGTCTGCGGGCGGGCTTCCGCGGGGAGCGCTGATCGCACTGGCGGCCGTAGTGCTTGCCGCCATCTGCTTCGTCGAGGTCGTGCGCCGCAGGCGCCGGAAGCATGCGGATCGCCCGGGTGGCACGTCACAGGCCTGGGGATGACACGAGCGGCTTGGACAGAAATTCACTGAGAACCAGAACGCAACCACGAGGAGGAAAATTGAGGAGAAGATCCATAGCTGCGCTAACCGGGGCGTGTGTGGTGATGCTGGCAGTGCCCGCCCTGGCCGCCGCACACGTGACGCTGCAGCCGCAGGAAGCAGCCGCAAAGGCATTCGTGGCCGAGAACGTGCGGGTTCCGACGGAGGAGCCCGATGCGAACACGATCAAGGTGTCCGTCCAGTTCCCGCCCGGGTTCGCCGAGGCCTCCTACGAGCCCGTGCCGGGCTGGAGGGTCAAGGTCAAGAAGACCAAGCTCGCGAAGCCGATCAAGACGGACGAGGGCGACACGCTCACCGAGCAGGTGTCGCAGATCACCTGGAGCGGCGGAAAGATCGCGCCTGGTCAGTTCCAGGACTTCCCGGTCTCACTGCAGATGCCCGACAAGGCGGGCAGCACGCTCACGTTCAAGGCGATCCAGACCTACGACAACGGCAAGGTCGTGCGCTGGATCGGCCCACCGGACGCCGAGGAGCCGGCGCCGCAGGTGAAGGTGACAGCGGCCGAGGGCGAGACGGCATCGGCGACGCCGACGGCGACGAGCTCCGACGAAAGCGGCGAGGACGACGACTCGAACACGCTCCCGATCATCGCCCTGATCGTTGGGGCGCTGGGCCTGCTGGCCGGTGGAGCAGCGCTGCTGAGCAGACGTCGAGCGGCGTAGCCGGCAGCGCCCGTCCCTCGGCAAAGTGGAGGACCGGCGCAAGAGCGCCGGTCCTCCTAAGTCCTTCTGATGCTCCCCTCGAGCTTCGTCTTCGTGCCTTCGAGCCGGCACTTGGCGATCTTCTGGAGCTGCTCCGGGGTGACAGGCTGGTGGATATGGGGGTACGGATATCCCGGCTCGTTGATGAAGGGCCAATCCTGGTCGGTTGACAGCACGTTGCCGCCGCTCGCGTCGACACAGATCAGCTTCACGTTCGCCGAGTTGTTCGCCTCGGCCGGCGTGTTGAGCTTCTGCGGGATGTTCACGACGATCTCCGGCGACCCGGTGACCGACACGCCCTGATCGATCCGAAGCTTGTTGTCGCTGCCGCCGGATGTGGCTGCCCAGATCAGGACCGGGACCACGATCAGCGCCAGGACAGCGAGCGCGGGGAGGACGGTCTTGCTGTCGAGGCCGCGACCGGGAGTTTCCGTGTCCACGCACGCAACCCTAGCGATACGTCCATCCGCAGGCTGCATTTTCGGCTAGCTGCGTTGGCTCCTCTCAAGGAGGCGCTCAGCGCGGTCGATCAGGAAGGTCGAAAGGAGGGCGGATGCTCCCAACTCTTCGCCACCGCGCCCAGGAGGAGGGTGGTTTCACCCTCATCGAGCTCCTGGTCGTCATTCTGATCATCGGCATCCTTGCCGCGATCGCAATTCCCTCGTTCCTCAACCAGAGGAGCAAGGGCAACGACGCCGAGGCCAAGTCCACTGCTGTGACTGCCGCCGAGGCGATGGAGACGTGTGCCACCGACAACAACGGCGCGTACACCAACTGCTCGCTCGGCTCGCTGACATCGATCGAGCCCACGTTGAACGACGCCGGCTCACGCCTCGCCGTGAGCTCGGGGTCCAACAACTACCAGATCGTCGTGACCTCGAACCGTGACTCGAATGCGGCGACCTTCACCCTGTCGCGGTCCTCTAACGGGGCCACCAGCCGTTCCTGCGCGACAGGCACGGCGGACAAAGGCGGCTGCTCGGCTCAGAGCGGCGGCACCTGGTAACGCAAAGCCGGAACTACTGGCACGCCCGACGGTACGCCGCCGGGCGTGCGGCCCTGCCGGGGGTCCTCGCTTACCATTGACCACCGGAGCCAAACGAGCGCGGGAGGTCGGCAGTGGAGACGAAGGTCACAAAGAGCGAGGAGGAATGGGGCCGCGAGCTGACCCCTGAGCAGTACGAGGTTCTGAGGCGGCAGGGGACGGAGCCGCCGTTCACCGGCAAGTACGTCTATTCGAAGGAGGACGGCGTCTACCGCTGCGCCGCCTGCGGCAACGAGCTCTTCAGCTCCGAGACCAAGTTCGACTCCGGCACCGGCTGGCCCAGCTTCTACGAGCCCACGGCGGCCGAGCGGGTCGAGCTGCGGCCCGACCGAAGTCACGGCATGAGCCGCACGGAGGTGGTCTGCGCGCGCTGCGGCTCGCATCTGGGGCATGTGTTCGACGACGGACCCGCGCCGACCGGCCAGCGCTACTGCATCAACTCGATCTCGCTCGAGCTCGACTCAGCCGAAACAAGCTGAGCCGGCCGCCCCTGCACGAGCGCTTCCCGGCGCTCCGCGACTCGCTCCCGCACCTCGCGCTCGGCGGTCGCCCCACGCCGGTCCGCAGGCTGCAGAGGCTGGAGCGACTCGCAGGAGGTCACGGCGAAGGCGAGATCTGGCTCAAGGACGACGGCGTCTTCGGGAGCGTGTGGGGCGGTAACAAGGCGCGGAAGCTCGAGTGGATCCTGCCCGACGTGCGGCGAAAGCGCCGCCGCACGATCTTCACCGTGGGCGCGCTCGCCACGAATCACGGCCTGGCGACCGCGCTCTACGCTCGCGAGCAGGGACTTCGCACGGTGCTCGCCCTGGTCGATCAGCCCTTGGACGAGCACGTCGAGCGGCAGCTGGCCCGGATCGAGCGCTCGGGCGCGCACGTCTACAAGACCCACGGCACGTTCAGGACGGTGGCAGCGCTCCCGCGCATATATGCGGGCCACACGGATTGGCGCACCTTTAGGCCACCGTACTTCCTCACCGTCGGCGGATCCTCGGCGGTTGGGGCGCTCGGCTACGTCGACGCCGCGCTCGAGCTCGCGGCGCAGGTCGAGCGAGGCGAGCTGCCGGTGCCGACACACGTGGTCGTCGCGCTCGGGTCAGGCGGGACGGCGGCCGGCCTGGTGCTCGGGCTCGCGCTCGCGGGACTCCCCACACAGGTCGTGGCGATCCAGGTCAACGACCGCATGCCGCTCAGCCCGCGCCGGCTGGCGCGCCTGGCCGGGCGTGCCCGGCGGCTGCTCGAGCGGCGTGGCGCGCAACTGCCGGCGATCACGATCACGCCGGCCGACATGCGCGTCGAGAAACGCTGGCTCGGCCGGGGCTACGGTCACCGGACGAGCGAGGCCGATCGGGCGCTGGACCTTGCCCGCCGCGAGGAAGGGCTTGCGCTCGAACCGGTCTACACCGGCAAGGCGATGGCGGCGCTGCTGGCGCTCCGCGAGCGCGGGGAGCTCGGCGATGGGCCGGTGCTCTACTGGCACACGCACGACGCGCTCGCGTCGGGAGACGCCGAACGGCCTACAAGGTTCGCCGGCGGCGGTTCTCAATCGGCAATCGGTGGTTCGAAGCAGCGACAAGACCGGCGATAAGGGGTGCGTCGAACGCATGCCGAGCCCTGTGCCACAAACGCACGAATCAGGAGCCTTTGGTGCGGGTTCGCGAGCCTGGGTGACCGCGAAGCACCGAGCGCTCGTTTGAGCACCCTATGGGTATCGAATCCAGATAGTGCCGATACGCATTACGGCTCGAGGGCGCTTGATTGACCATCGCGTTGCCGTTTCGTGGGCCACCGCCCACATCTGCTCGAGCCCTCTTCCCCGCTTTGCAAATGGGCCCCGGGGTGCCCGTTTGCCTGCCGCGACAGCGGGTAGCGCGATCTAGAGAGGAGATGGAAGCGAAGGCGAAAGGAGAGGCGAATGGCGCAGCCTCTGAACGGAAAGAAGATTGCGTTTCTGGTCGCAAACGAAGGAGTGGAGCAGGTCGAGTTGACCGAGCCCTGGAAGGCGATCGAGGACGCCGGCGGCGAGCCGGAGCTGATCTCGATCGAGCCTGGGCAGATCCAGGCCTTCAACCACCTCGATAAAGCAGACAAGTTCGACGTGGACAGGACGGTGGACGAAGCCGACGTGTCCGGCTACGAAGCGCTGGTGCTGCCGGGCGGCGTCGCGAACCCCGACATCCTGCGCACGAAGGACACCGCGGTCTCGTTCGCGCGGTCGTTCTTCGAGAACGGCAAGCCGGTCGGCGTGATCTGCCACGGCCCGTGGACGCTGGTGGAGGCGGACGTCGTCCGAGGCCGCAGGCTGGCTTCGTGGCCGAGCCTCAAGACCGACATCCGGAACGCGGGCGGCGAGTGGATCGGTGACGAAGAGGTCGTCGTCGACCGCGGCCTCGTCAGCAGCCGCTGGCCCGACGATCTCCCTGCCTTCAACGCAAAGATCGTCGAGGAGTTCGCACAAGGCGTGCACGAGGAGCAGCGCACCGCCACGGTAGGTGCGTAGCCAGGACGGCTGAACGACGGAGGGGCGCTCGCGCGCCCCTCCGTCAATTACGCAGGAAGTTCTCGAGCGCCTGGCGCCCGTCGCCCACGATCGGATCGCCGTGCGCGAAGAAGAGGTGATCGAAGTCCTGCTCGAGCAGGCGCCCGAGCGCAGCGCGGAGGCCCTGCTTGACGGGCTCGGGATCGTCGCCGAGGAAGTTGTCCGGCACGAACCCGATGCGTCCTTCGCCCCAGTGGACCAGTCCGTCCCCGAACGCGAACACGCCTCGATCGGCGTCGATCCGGAGCGCGGTGTCATCGGGTGAGATCGCATCCAGCTCGACCGCCGTGACGTTCGCCGCAAGCGTGTCGCCGAAAGAGAAGCCGCGGACGCTCGGACCGTTCTCGAACTCGTGCAGACCCTCCTCGTGACACCACACCTCGATGCCGAACTCCTTCACGAAGGCATCGCTGTGACGGTAATGGTGGCGTGTCGTCAGCACGATCCGCTCAGGCGCGCGCCGATCGCGAAACCATTCGATCCCTTCCTCCGGCAGCATCGGGTCGATCAGGGTTCCGGAGCCTTCGACGAAATACGAGCTCACGTCGATGCCGATCCCCTGGTGGAAGGCGGTCCAGTGGAAGACGCCGGGAAGGACCTCGTCCATCGCGAGGATGGTAATCCCATTCGGCTTGGCCCCGCAAAGAGCGCGATAGAGCCAAACCGTGGTGGCGGAGCCGCCGTCTCCTGCCGTAAGCTGACAGTTAGTCAGGGATGAAGCTTTCATGGGACCACGCATGATGAGCCTTCGATCGATCCTTTCGCCGCCACCTGTCTGGCGGGAATACCGGTTTGGTCTCGAGATGCGGAAGCTGCTGCGGGACGAGCGGTTCCGGGAGCCGCCGGAGGCCCCCGAGAGCAGGGCGGTAATGCTGATTCCGGGATTCCTGACCGGCGACCAGTCGCTCCGCATGCTGGGATCGTGGCTCAAGCGCTCCGGACATCGGACCCGGCGAGCCGGGATGCGGCTGAATGTGGATTGCTCCGAGGCGGCAGTGACCCGGCTCGAGCGGTGCCTGGAGCGCTTCTGCGAGGAGCAGGGTGAGCAGGTATTTATCGTGGGACAGAGCCGCGGGGGAACCTTCGCCCGCGTGCTGGCCGTTCGGCGACCGGAACTGGTCCGGGGCATCGTCACGCTCGGGTCTCCCCATCTCGCTCCCCTCGCGGTGCATCCGATCGTATGGCTGCAGGGCGCCGCGCTCGTGACGCTCGGGTCCGTCGGGGTTCCCGGCATTGCAAGTCACGCCTGCATGACCGGCAGCTGCTGCACGCAGTTCGCGAACGACCTCACGGCCGAGTTTCCGGCCAAGGTACGTTTCGTCGCGGTCTACTCGCGCAGCGACGGCATCGTCGACTGGCGCGCATGCCTCGACCCGGCCGCGCGGCAGGTGGAGGTCGACTCGACGCATTGCGGTATGTCGGTCCACGGCGCGGTCTTCGACGTCGTCGACAGGGCGCTTCGGCCGCGCCTCGCGCTCAAGTCTCGAGGCGCGCCGGTAGTGCGCGCTCGCGCAGCCGCCTGAGCCTCGCCGCACTGGGAACCCTCGAGGCGCTTAGCGCGCCAGCCGCTCGACGCGCTCGCCCAGTCGGTTCATCCCGAGTGCCCGCACGGCCTTCGCCCCGGCCGCGAAGTCGGTCGCGCGGCCGCGAGGCCGGCGGACTCCCTTTGCGCGCCGCAGGGTCGCGATGTCCTTGAACGCGCGCAGCTCATCGGCGGAATCGCGGAGTGCCCCGCGCACGCGAGCCGACCGCTCACGGAGCGCGCCCGTGATCGCGCCTTCCAGCGATCCGTGTCGCCGAAGCAGCTCGGCCGCCGTCTTCTCGCCGATTCCCCTGGCTCCCGGGAGCCCGTCCGAGGGATCTCCGCGTAGCGCGATGAAGTCGGGGACAAGCTCGGGCGGTACGCCGTAGCGGCGCTCCACTTCCGCCGCGTCGACGACCTCGGTGCCCTTCACCCCGGTGCGCAGATACAGCACCGTCACGGCGTCGCGCACGCACTGGAAGAGGTCCCGGTCACCGGTCAGGAGGAGGGCACGGCCGCCTGCGCGGACCTCCGCCTCGGCGAGCGTATGGAGCAGGTCGTCGGCCTCGAGCGTGTCGTCCCACACTGTGCTCCACCCGAACGCCGCGAACAGACCGGGCGCTTCCTCGAGCTGCCACGCGAGCTCCGCCGGCACCGGTGGGCGGTCGGCATGGTACGGCGGGTAGAGCTCGACGCGGTATTCGGCGGCGTCGGGCCCGAAGCAGAAGACGACCGCCCTCGGCTCGTGCTCGGACACCACCTGCAGCACCATGTTCAGCGCGCCGAGCAGCGCGTTGACCGGTCGCTTGCGGTCGTCCGTGATCGTCTTCGGGAGCGCGAAGAAGGCGCGGTAGAGCACCGAGGGCGCGTCCACCACTAGCAGCGGTCCGCTCAGAACAACCTGTCCGCTGTCGCGATCTCGGCACGCATACCGTTGCCGCGCGCCGCCACTACTCGTCCTCGCGCTCGGACTTGGCGCGTTCCTCCAGCTTCTCGCGCAGGTAGGCCGCCTTGTCGGCGCGGCGTGCGTGCTGTACGGCTTCCTCCTCGGTCGTCGACTCGCGTTCCTGCTCGCGCTCTTCCTGGAGACGCTCATCCTGGACCGCACGCAGCTCCTCGGTCTTGGGGTCAGGGTCGCCCGTCAGCCGATCTTCTCCGGACTCGTCGAGGGAACATCCCCATTCGCGCCCGTTCTTTCCACGATCTCCGGGATGTGCGCCAGCTCGGTCTCCACCAGGCCGTCGCCGTCGAGCCGCGCCCGTGGGCGCAGCTCCGGCTTGTCGACGGTCGCCGCGTATTCCGTTCGCGTCCTCGCACCAGGGAGGTCTTCCCGCGCATAGCTGGGCTTGCCGTCCGGCTCCCGGAAGTGCGGAATCACCTCCTCGGCCATGATCTGCATGCATTTCATCGCCTGCCAGTGGGGCATCGAGCCCATGTGCCCGCCGGCGCCCAGGACGATCCCCGCGCCGAGGTCGTCGGTGAACTCGGTCAGCCGCTCGATCACGGTGTCGGGCGAGCCGACGATGATGTAGCGCTGGTCGATCAGCTCGTCCCAGGTCAGCTCCCAGTGGTCCTTGATGTTGTGCTTGACCTTCGCGGCGAGCATGTTCTTGAACGAGGTCTTGCTCGTGTAGCCGGGGGGGAACCAGTGGTAGGGCGGGATCTTGAGCCCGTTCTGGAACAGCCACATCAGGTGCGGCTTCGCTTCCCGGTGTGCCTGCGCGTCGGTCTCGGCGACGTAGGTCGGGATCGCCGCCGCGAGCTGCTTCGGCGAGGCCTCGTAGCCGTTCTCCTCGGCCGCCTTCCGGTACATGTCGTAGTTCCTCTTGGTGAACCACTGCGGCGCGAACACCATCATGAACGGGTAGCGCAGCATCGCTGCCTTGCGCACTGTTTCAAGCGATCCTGAGCCCGGCAGCCAGACTGGCGGATGCGGCTGCTGCAGCGGCAGCGGCCACGGGTTCACGTAGGGAAGGTGGAAGTGCTTGCCCTCCCACTCGAACGGGCCGGGCTCGGTCCACGCCTTGATGATCAGGTCGTGAGCTTCCCAGAAGCGCTCCTGCGAGTAGCTGGGGTTGGAGCCATAGGAGTGGTACTCCATGCCCGTGCCCCGTACGAAGCCCGAGATGATGCGCCCGCCGGAGATGACGTCGAGCATCGCGACCTCCTCCGCGACCCGCACGGGGTTGGAGTGGAGCGGAAGCGCGTTGCCGATGATCCCGATCGGGATCCGCTCGGTCTTGGCCGCCAGGTAAGCGGCCATGATGTCCGGCGAGGGCATCGTGCCGTAGGCGTTCTGGTGATGCTCGTTGACGCAGACGCCGTCGTAGCCGAGCTTCTCCGCCGCGATCAGTTGCTCGAGGTATTCGTTGTACAGGCGGTGCCCGACCTTCGGGTCGTAGTGACTGTTGGAGAGCGTCACCCATGTCGACTCGATCTCCTCCCCCGGCGGGATATACGGGTAGGGCATCAGGTGGAAGGCATAGAAGTCGAGCTTGTTCTCGAGCTTGTTCATGAGTCGCTCTCCTGGATGAACGGTGAGATGGTGTCCGCAGTTCGTTCGGGCTGTTCCACGACGAGCGCGTGGCCCGTTCCCGGCACCGTCTCGAGACGGGCGCCCGCGATCAGCTCCGCGTAGCGCTCCGCCATCTCGTCGGGGATCAGGCGGTCGTGCTCGGCGCGGACGACGAGCGTGGGGCAGGCGACGCGCTCGAGCCGCCGCTCCAGCTTTGGATCGAACCGAGGGTTCCAGGCCAGGCGTGCGAGCGTCGCAGCCTCGCCGAACTGATGCTCGATCTCGTCGAGGCTCTCGAAGTCGGGAAGCACCTGCGGCAGGTTTGTCGGATCGTTGAATATCGTCATGAACAGCTTCTCCGGATCCATCGCGAAGAGATCGGCGATCGGCTTACCCGGGATCCGGAGCCCGGCCGGGGTGATCAGCGTGAGGCTTTCGAAGCGGTGCGGATAGAAGACGGCGAGCTCAGCAGCGAGCCAGCCGCCCAGCGAGTAGCCGACGAGGTGCACGCGCTCGAGCTCGAGCGCGTCGAGCAGCGCGTCGTAGTGGATCACGAGGTCGTCGAAGCCATCGAGCCATTCCGGCATCTCTGTCTCGCCGTAGCCGGGGTGCTCGGGCGCGATCAGGTCCAGTGATTGCGACAGACGCTCGTGTAGGGGCAGCCACATGCGCGTGAGCCCCGCGCCGTGCAGGTAGAGCGTCGCGGGTCCGTCTCCCTTGCGCCGGTATGCGACGCGCAGGCCTCCGACCTCGATCCATTCCGGCTCCGTGTAGAAGTGCCGCGGCCGCGGCACAGGGGCGGCCGCCGTAGGCGCCGCACTCGTTGTACTCATAAAGCCTCCCGTCCTCTCTCCGGCAACCTCGGCGGTGAGCCTATCCCCTTCGGCTCGAGCGAGTGCGGATGGAGGTCACACAGAGTCCGGGGGCGGGCGGCGGGCCGCTAGCGCCGCTCGAAGCGGTCCAGCTCGGATCGGAGCTCGCCCGCCGGCGTGACGCGTGCACCGAGTGCTGCGGCGCGCGCAGCGAGCTCCTTGTCCGACGTCACCACGCGCACCGTCTCGGGCGCTCCTTCCTGCTCCAGAAGCCGGACGATCTCGTCGTCGCCGGCGTTGCGACCGCCGGGCGCAAATCGGACCGCTACCGGACCCGGTCCCTCGCCGAGGTCGAACGGGCGCGCGTCGAGCACCACAGTCACGTCGTCGCCCGTCTCCACGGCGTAGGCGGCGAGCGTGGAGACGAGCCGGCGCATCGCTCCCTCGCGATCGCGCCACCAGCGATCCGGCCGGGAGCCGATCACGTTCATGCCGTCGACCAGGAGGCGCATCAGCAGGGAATTCTTACGATTCTCTTGGGTTCAACCACGAAACTGGCCTCCATGCGGATCCTCGTCGTCGACGACGAGCGCGCCGTGCGCGGCTCGGTGAGGCGAGCGCTGGCGTTGGAGGGATACACGGTTGCCGAGGCGGAGGGTGGCGGACAGGCGCTCGACGAGCTCAAGGCGCGGACGATGGATGCGGTCGTGCTCGACGTGCTGATGCCGGACGTCGACGGTCTCGAGGTCTGCCGTCGCTTACGGGCAGCGGGCGATCGCGTGCCGGTGCTGATGCTGACGGCCCGCGAGAGCGTGGCCGACCGGGTCGCCGGACTGGACGCCGGCGCGGACGACTACCTGGTCAAGCCGTTCGCGCTCGAGGAGCTGCTGGCGCGGCTACGCGCGCTGCTGCGTCGCACGAACGAGGCGGGCGACGGCCGCGAGCTGCGCTTCGACGGCCTCACGCTCGACCTCGACATGCGCGAGGCGCGGATCGGCGGCCGCTCGATCGAGCTCACGCGGACGGAGTTTTCGCTGCTGGAGCTGTTCATGAGGAACCCGCGCCAGGTGCTCACGAGGTCCGTGATCAACGAGCGCGTCTGGGGCTATGACTTTGGGCCGGCGTCGAACTCGCTCGGCGTGTACGTCGGCTACCTGCGACGCAAGCTCGAAGAGGAAGGGCGCCCGCGCCTCATTCACACGATGCGCGGCGTCGGCTACGTGCTGAGGGAGGCACAGTGACGATCCGGCGGCGGCTGTCCATCGCGGCCGCCGCCGCGGTCGCAGTGGCCGTCGCGCTGGCGTCGGCGGGCGCGTATGTGGCCGTCCGCGCAAAGCTGCGTGGTGAGGTCGACTCTTCGCTTCGCAACCGCGCGGGTGAGATCCAGCGCTTCCAGGCAAGGGCGCAGGCACTGGGCATCCGCGTGCCTGCCCCGGCCCCGCCCGATGGTGGCGAGGCGCGCTTCGGGGGTGCCCAGGGCCGCGTCCAGTTCATCGACCCGAACGGAGAGCCGCACCGCTTCGGGGGCGACTTCACGATCCCTGTGGATCCAACGGCGTTGAGGGTCGCGAAAGGCGCGAGCGGCGCCAAGCTCGAGGATGACCATGTCGACGGGCATCACCTGCGCGTGATCACGGTGCCCGTTGCGGGCGGCGGTGCGATTCAGGTGGCGCGGCCCCTCGACGAGATCGACAGCGTGCTGAATGGACTGCTTCTGATGCTCTCGGGCATCGCGATCGGAGGGGTCCTGCTTGCTTCCGTGCTCGGCGGCCTGGTCTCGCGCGCATCGCTGCGTCCCGTCCGTCGCTTCACGGAGGAGACGGAGTCGATCGCGTCGGCACCCGACCTCGGACGGCGCCTGGCTGGCGAGACGGACGACGAGCTGGGTCGGCTCGCCCGATCCTTCAACGCGACGCTGGAAGCGCTGGAGCAGTCGGTCGCGGCACAGCGACACCTGGTCGCTGACGCTTCGCACGAGCTGCGCACGCCGCTTGCGAGCCTCAGGACGAACCTCGAGGTGCTGCTGACCGAGCGCGAGCTGCCGGTCGCGGAACGCCGTGAGCTCCTTCAGGACCTCGTCGAGCAGGCCGACGAGCTCACGCTTCTGGTCGGCGACATCGTCGACCTCGCGCGCAGGGGCGAAGCCGCACAGGCATACGACGACGTGCCGGTTCACGAGCTGGTCGAGCGTGCCGTGACACGTGCACACAGGCATGCGCCCGACGTCGAGTACGAGCTCACGGTCGAGCCACTCACCGTCCACGGTGCCGCTGATCGTCTCGACCGGGCCGTCTCGAATCTGCTCGACAACGCGGCCAAGTGGAGCCCTCCGGGCGGCACCGTCGAGGTGCGCCTTTGCGGCGGCGAGCTGGTCGTCCGCGACCGCGGGCCCGGTTTCAAGGAAGAGGACCTGCCCTACGTGTTCGACCGCTTCTATCGCGCAAGCGACGCGCGCAAGCTGCCCGGATCGGGACTCGGCCTCGCGATCGTCCGGCAGGTCGCGGAGGCACACGGGGCTAGGGTCCACGCCGAGAACGCCCCCGGCGGCGGCGCGGTCTTACGGCTGTCGTTCAACGGAGCAGCGACCCAAGTCTTCGGTTCTTCTTAGAAGCCCCTTAGCCGCGCCTCAAGCTGGCCCGCTTCGATGGTCCATGCACTCGGCCAGCGAAGAGAAGGGATCAGCTTTGTTCTACATCCGCTACATCGGCGCCGAGCTTCGGCGGCGGAAGGGCCGCACGCTGCTGACGGCGCTCGGCCTCGCTGTCGGCGTCGGCCTCGTCGTCACGGTGTCCGCGCTCTCCAACGGGCTCGATGACGCGCAGGACGAGGTGTTGAAGCCGCTCACCGGCGTCGGCACCGACATGTCGGTGAGCAGGCCGCTGCGCGTCAGTGGCTCCGGTTCCGGTCAGACCTTCAGCCCCGGCTCGGGTGGTGGGCCTGGCGCGCGGCCCAGGCTTTCGCAGTCGGAGCAGGACCAGCTCCGCAAGGAAAACGGGCCCCCGCGCATCGGCCTTCAGAACCGGGCCAAGCCGGGCGAGCGGTTCTCCGACGACAGCTTCGTCACGACGCAGCTCTCCTTCTCCGAGGCGGAGAAGAAGCGCATCGCCGCCGAGCCGGGCGTCGCGGGCGTGGCGGCGGGACTCACGCTGAGTTCGATCCACGTCTCCGGCCGCGTGCCGAAGAACGCATCCGGGGGCTTCGTCGGTCCGGCGTCCCCGCCCCGGGGCAACGCATCCGGCCCGGAGGCGATCAACCTCAGGCAGTCGGCGGTCACGGGCGTGGACTTCTCGTCGCCCGACCTGGCGCTGGTCACGCCGGCCCAGATCCAGAACGGCAGCTACTTCTCTTCCACCCGCCGCCGGGAGGCGATCGTGAGCCAGAGCTATGCGCGCCGCGAGAAGCTCTCGCTCGGCGACACGATCACGGTGGGCGGAAGGCGCTACAGGGTGATCGGCGTCTCGAAGGCCCCCCTCGGCGGCCAGTCGTCCGACATCTACATCCCGCTGGGCCAGCTTCAGAAGCTCTCGAAGCGAGAGGGCCGCATCAACGTGCTGCAGGTCCGGGCATCCAGCGGTGACCAGGTCGAGGCCGTCGCGAAGCGGATTCGCTCGGACTTCTCCGGCGCGCAGGTCACGACCGCCAAGAATCTGGCGGACCGGGTCTCTGGCTCACTCGTCGACGCGAAGAACCTGTCGAACAAGCTGGGAAGCGCGCTCGCAATCGTCGCGCTCGTGGCCGCGTTCCTGATCGCCGGCCTGCTGACGCTCTCATCCGTGAACAAGCGCATCCGCGAGCTCGGCACGCTCAAGGCCATCGGCTGGCCGCAGCGCCTCGTCGTGCGGCAGGTCACGGGCGAGGCGCTCGCCCAGGGCGCGATCGGCGGAGTGCTGGGCGCGCTGTTCGGCGTCGCGGGCGCTTCACTGGTGAGCGCCTTTGCGCCGAAGCTGGAGGCGACCGTCGCACAGGCCGCTCAGGCCGGGCCGATCCCGTTCGGCCAGGGGCAGGTCACCTCGGGATCGACAAGCGTTGCGCTGAACGCCCCGGTGGACGTCGGCCTGATCGTGCTCGCGGTCACGCTCGCCCTGCTGGGCGGGCTTGTCGCCGGGGCGATCGGCGGCACTCGCGCCGCCAGGCTGCGACCGGCCGAGGCACTGCGGAGCGTCGAATGAGAACGAGAGCAGAGGAGAACACGATGAGCAATCCACGTATGAACGGCGAACGGCCCGCGCTGTACCAGCTACGCGCGGTCTCGAAGACCTACGGCGCGGGCGAGGGCGCGGTGAGAGCGCTTCGCGGCGCCGACCTCACGCTCGAGCATGGCGAGTTCGTCGCCGTCGCCGGGCCGAGCGGATCGGGTAAGAGCACGCTGCTCCAGCTGCTTGGCGCGCTCGACCGCCCGAGCGAGGGCGTCCTGCTCTTCGAGGGCCGGGAGCTCGCACGGCTGGGCGATCGGGAGCTCGCGCGACTCCGGCTCGAGGCGTTCGGCTTCGTGTTCCAGCAGTTCAACCTGATCCCGACCCTGACCGCTGAGGAGAACGTGGAGGTCGCCCTCGCTCCAAGAGGCGACCGCACGGCGAGACGCAGAACGCGGGCACGTTGGCTGCTCGACGAGGTCGGGCTGGCGGATCGCCGCGACCACCTGCCCAGCCGCCTTTCGGGAGGCGAGCAGCAGCGCGTCGCGATCGCGCGGGCGCTCGCGAACGAGCCGCGCGTGCTGCTTGCAGACGAGCCGACCGGAAATCTCGACACCGCCACTGGAGAGGGGATCCTTTCGCTGCTGCGCCGGCTGTCGGATGAACACAGCCAGACGGTGGTGCTCGTCACGCACGAGGCTGCGATTGCAGCCAGCGCTTCCCGCCTCGTGCGCATGCAGGACGGCCAAATCCTTTCGAGCGTCGGAGTGGCGTCGAGCGGCAAAACCGGCACTGACAGGGGTCAGACTGATCCGTTCGATTCACATGCCTAAGCGTCTGACCCCGTTGATGCCGGTTTTGCCGCACCGACATCCTCGCGGCCGGTGGCATCGGTCAGCTACCCGCGCATCGCCCGGGCCACGAGCCGGTCGAAGGCGCGGTCCGGAAGCCAGCGCTCGAGCTTCACCATCACCTTGCCGGTACGTCCGACGACGTAGCGCGTCTTCGGCTTGTCGGAGGTGAGCGCGTGCTCCACGACGTCTGCGACCGCCTGGGCCGGGATCGCTTCCTGGGCGCGCTGGTTCGCCGCCGCCCGGGCGCCTCGGATGCTGTCGCCGTAGACCTCCATCGCCTCCGGCGGCAGGTCACCGAGGATCTCGTCGGCGGCCGCGTTTCCCCGCTCCCAGATCGAGCTCTGGATCGCGCCCGGGCGAACGACCGAGACGTGCACGCCGAGGCGCTCGACCTCGCGCCGCAGCGAGTCGCTGAAGCCCTCGATCGCGTGCTTCGAGGCGGCGTACGGGCTCAGGAAGGGCAGTGCGATCTCGCCGCCGACCGAGCCGATGTTGACGACCCGCCCGCGCGAGCGGCGGAGGAGCGGGAGGAACGCCTGCGTGACCGCGACGTGACCGATGAAGTTGACCTCGAGCTGCTTGCGCACCTCCTCGATCGGGAGGTACTCGACCGGACCGGAGACCGCGATGCCCGCGTTGTTCACGAGGCCGCTGAGCGGCTCGCCGGCGAGCGCCGTCGTGACCTGATCGGCGGCCGCGCGGATCGACGCCCCGTCGGTGACGTCGATCTTGACCGGGGTGAGCCGCTCCGACGCCTGCGCGCGAAGGCGCTCGGCGTCCTCGTCCTTCCGCACCCCGGCGAAGACGCGAAACCCGATCCGGTCGAGGTGAAGGGCGCAGGCGTTGCCGATCCCGGTCGAGGCGCCGGTGACGACGACGCCGCCGGTCATTCGGGAAGTTTGGCGATCGTGACGAGTGCCATTCCGCTCCTCTTCTCGAGGTGCGGCGGAGGCTACTACGGCCGCGGCCCGCGGCGCTTCGGGCCCTGCGCGACCTCGTGTGCGACTAGCTCGTGTGCGCGCTCGGCCCAGTCGCAGAGGATCGGCCGGGTGTCGCGCGGATCGATGATCTCTTCGATCCCGAACCGCTCCGCCGTGCGAAAGGGGGAGCGCACGGCGTTGAGGCGCTCCTCGATCTCGGCGCGCAGCGCGACGGGGTCCTCGGCCGCCTCGAGCTCGCGGCGGTAGGCCGCTTCCAGCCCGCCCTCGATCGGCAGCGAGCCCCAGTCGCCCGACGGCCACGCATAGCGCAGGTTCAGCCCCTGTGCGTTGCCGTGCGCGGCGCCGGCGACTCCGTAGACCTTCCGCACGAGGATCGACACCCACGGCACGGTCGCCTGGTAGACCGCGAAGAGCGCGCGCGTTCCGCGGCGGATCGTGCCGCGACGCTCGGCGTCGGTGCCGATGACAAAGCCGGGCTGGTCGACGAAGTTCGCGACCGGTAGGTGAAACTGGTCGCAGAGGTCGGCGAAGCGAGTGAGCTTTTCAGAGGCGTCGGCGTTCAGGCCGCCGCCGTAGTGGTTCGGGTCGGAAGCGAGCACCCCGACCGGCTTCCCGCCGAGCCGTCCGAGTGCGGTCACGAGCGGGCGCCCGTACTGCGCACCGAGCTCGAACACCGAGCCGCGGTCGAGCACCGCTTCGAGGATGCGCCGCACCTTGTACGGCCGGCGGCGCTCGCGGGGAACGATCGAGACCAGGTCCTCCTCCCGGCGGTCCGGCCGGTCGTCGGAAGCGGTGACCGGGGGAGCGTCCCAGACGCTCGACGGCAGGTAGGAAAGGAACCGCTTCAGCTGATCCAGCGCGTCGTCCTCGTCGGCAGCCTCGTTGTCCACCGCGCCGACGCGCGACTGGGCACGCGCGCCACCGAGCTCCTCCTTGTCGGGCGACTCACCCATAGCCGCCGCCACGACTGGGGGCCCAGCGATGAACAGCTGAGCCGTGTCGCGCACGATCACGGAGAAATGAGCCGCCACCACGCGTGCGGCGCCGAGCCCTGCGACCGGGCCGAGCGCGGCCGCCACGACGGGAATCGTGGCGAGGTTTTCCACCGCGACGTCCCAGCCCGGGATGAACGGTACGTACGTGTGACCCATTTGCTCGAGCGACTTGACGCTTCCGCCACCGCCCGTGCCGTCCACGAGCCGCACGAGCGGCAGCCGCAGCTCCGCGGCGAGCTGCTCCGCGTAGACCATCTTCTGCCAGATCGCGGCGTCCGCGGCGCCACCCCTGACCGTGAAGTCGTCGCCCTCCACGATCGCGCGACGACCCTCGATACGCCCCTGGCCGACGACCACGTTGGCCGGTAGAAACTCGGCAAGCTCGCCATCGCGATACTCGGCCCGTCCGGCCAGCGCTCCGGTCTCGCGGAACGTGCCCTCGTCCAACAGCCGGTCGATCCGCTCCCTCACGGTAAGCCGGCCGCTGCGATGCTGCCGCTCGACGCGCTCGGAGCCGCCCATCCGGCGCGCGAGCGCTTCCCGGCGGCGAAGCTCCTCCAGCTCAGGCTCCCAACTCATGGCGGGAGCATATGCGGGCTGTTACGAGATCTAAACAACCCTCCGGTTACCCACCGGCCCTCCTGGGTAACAAAGTCCGGAGGTGTCCTTGGATCCGCCACAGGAAGGGCGCGGACGCGTCGGCGCCACCGCTGTCCGGGAGTCGCTGCTACCGGACCGCTACCGCGTGCTCGATCAGGTCGCGGTTGGCGGCATGGGCTCGATCTGGGTGGCCGAGGACCGGGTGCTCGGCCGCCAGGTCGCGGTCAAGGTCCTGGCCGAGCAACTTGCCTCGCAGCCCATGTTCGTCAAGCGCTTCGAGCGCGAGGCGCGCACTGCGGCGGCGCTTTCGGGACATCCGAACCTGATCACGATCTACGACGTCGGCGAGCACGCCGGGCGGCCGTTCATCGTGATGGCGTACCTGTCCGGAGGCACCGTCCGCCACCGCACCGACGCGGGACCCGTGGAGCGTCGCGACGCCGTCGCATGGCTTCGCGACGCTGCCTCAGCACTCGACTACGCGCACGAGCGCGGGGTCGTCCACCGCGACGTGAAACCGCAGAACCTCCTGTTCGACGGCCAGGGCA
This sequence comes from Actinomycetota bacterium, assembly GCA_046725795.1. Lineage (GTDB taxonomy): Bacteria > Actinomycetota > Thermoleophilia > Solirubrobacterales > JBBDJG01 > JBBQKG01. The sequence continues at coordinate 10,566 of JBKOZI010000003.1, read as the reverse complement.
GGCTCGTGATCGCCGACCTCGGCATCGCGCGGGCGGCATATGAGGACAGCCTGACGGCCAGCGGTGAGCTCCTCGGGACGGCGTCCTACATCTCGCCGGAGCAGGCGGTGGGCGACCCGGCCACTCCCGCGAGCGACCGGTACTCGCTGGCGGTCGTCGCCTATGAGCTCTTGACCGGATCACGGCCCTTTGGAGGAGGCGGCTTCGCCGAGCAGGCGCTGCAGCAGGTCGAGTCCCATCCCGACCCCCCGAGCACGCGCTCCCCGGATCTTCCACGCTCGGTCGACGATGTGCTGCTGAAAGGCCTGGCCAAAAACCCGGTCGAGCGATGGGAGAGCGCCACCGCATTCGTGTCCGCGCTCGACTCCGCGCTCGAAGACACGGCGCCGACGGCATCGCCGCCCGTCCTCATCGATCCCGAGCGCAACTGGCCGCGCGCGGCCACGGTGACCCCCTTGCGCCGGTTCCCGGCGCGCGCCTGGGCGGTCGCCGCGGTGCTGCTCGCCGCAGTGCTCGTGGCGGGCGTCGTCTTGATCTCGACCGGCGGGGACAGCGACTCGGGATCGAGCAAGACGGGTAACCGTGCCAACCGCCCGGACGCAAGCCAGCCGAAGCACCAGCGCGGCGGCAGCGACACCGCGACGACGACCGCGCCCTCGACGCCTGCGCCCGCCAAGCCCGCCGCTCCCACGGGGACGTCGGCCGCCTCGCTGAACGACGAGGGCTTCAAGCTGATGGACGCGGGGCGCTACTACGAGGCGATCCCGGTGCTGCAACGGGCCGTGGCCGGATTCCCGAAGGGCTCGACCGACCTCACCTACGCATACGCGCTCTACAACCTGGGCCGCTCCCTCCGGCTCGCGGGCAGGCCCGGCGAGGCGATCCCGTACCTCGAGCGCAGGCTGCGCTTCGACAACCAGCGTGGGGTCGTGCGCCGTGAGCTCGCTGCCGCGCGCGGGGCAGCCGGCTAGGGCCAGCAACCACCGCCACCGCGCGGCGCACGCGCGTATAGGTTCACGGTCCGTGAACGAGTCCGTGCCGATGCTTCGCGCGCTCGATGAGGCGCCGTTGAACCGCCGCTATCTGATCCTCATGGTCGCGGTGATGGTGGGCGCGGTGCTGGATCTGTTCGACTTCTTCCTGATTGCGTTCGTCGTGCCGATCCTGAACGACGACTGGCACCTGACCTTCGGACAGGCCGCGGTGATGCTCCTGAGCGCCGGGTTCGGAGCGATCGCGGGCAGCATCCTGTGGGGCCGCTTCGGCGACCGGTTCGGACGGCGCCGCCCGCTCATCGCGGGGCTCACGATCTTCTCGCTGGGCACCGGCATCATGGCGCTCGCCCCCGACAACGGCTGGTGGTTCATCGCCATCTTCAGGTTCATCGTGGGCGCCGGCGTGGCGGGTGTCGCGGTCGTCGCGGTCCCGATGGTGCTCGAGTTCACGCCGACCCGGCTCCGCACGAAGGTCACAGGCTTCGTCACGACGGCGATGGTCCCGATCGGCATTCTGGCCGCGGCGGTCTCGGCGGCCGCACTTGACCCGCACTGGCGGCCGCTGTTCGCGCTCGGTCTGCTGCCGCTCGTCTCGGCGGCGTTCACCTGGATCTATGCCCCCGAGTCTCCACGCTGGCTCGTCGATCAGGGCCGGACGGAAGAAGCGCGGCGGGTGATCGCGTGGCTTCTCAACCGGCCGGTGGAGGAGGTTCCGGCCGGCGGACTGACGGAGCGCCGTGATCCAGGCTCCGGTTTCGGCGCCCTCTTTCGCTATCGCAGGAGCGTGCTCGTGACGGTGCTCGCATGGCTCGGTGCGTCGGCCGCGGTCTCCGGCATGTTCCTATGGGGGCCGACCTTCCTGGAGCAGGTGCTCGACATCGGCTCGGACGAGGCTGCGGCGCTCTTCGTCGTGGTGATCCTCGGCTCGTTTGCCGGGAGGCTCTTCTTTTCCTTTTTCCCACAGCGTTCGGGGCGGCGCGTGTGCGGCCTGTTGATGGGAGTCGGCGCGCCGCCGCTGCTCGCAGTCACGGCCTTCAGCGGGCAGTCGGAGATCGCCGGGGCGTCGCTGTTCGTGATCGGCCTCGCCGGCGCTGCCTTCTTCGTCGACGGCGGCTTCGCCAACCTCGCGCCATACACGTCAGAGGTCTATCCCACGAGCATGCGGACCCAGGGGATGGGCCTCGCCTGGACGGCGAGCGGGATCGGACGCATCGTCGGGCCGCTCGGCGTCGCGCTGATCGCCGGCACCGGCGACCTCGTCGACCCGGAGGCGACGCTCAGCGCGATGAAGCCGGCGTTCCTGTACCTCGCGGCGTTCTCATTGCTCGTCGGCCTCGGCTTCCTGCTGGTCCGGTACGAGCCGCACGGCTCTGACCTCGAGACGCTGAGTGCGGAGCTCGTGGCCGGGCGTCAGGCAGGCCTGGAAGTGGAAGCCCAGTAGGTTGCGGCGAGGCCTCACCACTAGGCCGCGATGCGCTCGCTGCCGGCGTACACGTTGAAGCCACCATCCCGTACGAACCCGAGCAGCGTCATGTTCGACTCCCTCGCGAGCTGGACGGCGAGCGTCGACGGCGCCGACACGGCCGCGACGATCGGAATACCCGCGAGCACCGCCTTTTGCACGATCTCGAACGACGCGCGGCCCGAGACCAGCAGCGCGTGATCTGCGAGCGGCAGCAGTCCGTCCATCGCAGCCCTGCCCACTGCCTTGTCCACTGCGTTGTGGCGGCCGACGTCTTCGCGGACCATCTGCAGGCGTCCGCTCGCGTCCGAGAGTCCTGCGGCATGCAGCCCGCCGGTGCGGGCGAACACACGCTGAGCCGCGCGCAGCTTCTCCGGCAGCACGGAGAGCACGTCTGCCCGGATCTCGGGCCCGTTCCGAACAGGTTCGGCGGCGACTCGCACGGCGTCGATGCTCGCCTTGCCGCAGACGCCGCAGGACGATGTCGCATAGAAGCTCCGCTGCCACCCCGGGGCTGGGGCGGCGCCGGGCCACAGGCGCACGTCGACGACGCCTCCGTCGCCGTTGTCGGCGCGGCACTCGCTCACGCGCGCGACCTGCTCGGGCGTGATGATCGCCTCCCCGATCAGGAAGCCGACCGCGAGCTCGGCGTCCTGCCCGGGCGTAGGGGTGCGCATCGTGACTGCGATGGGCTCGCCGCCGAGCCGCACCTCGAGCGGCTCCTCGCCCACGACCAGGTCGGAGCGCTTGCTCGGGCGGCCGTCGCGAAAGCGCACCACCGGCAAACGCTCGGTGGGCTTGCCGGCGCGAAGCTCGGCGAGGGCGTCTTCAGGCGAGGTGCTCATCGCGGATTGGACGCCGGCGAAAGAGTGGGAGTGACTCGAGCAGCTTGGACGCCAGGGTTTCTTCCTTCGTTGTGCGCGTTACCCGCTCGGAAGTGTTACAGGCCTGGGCCGGTCTGAGCCCTGGCGTGCCCGGCGGCCCGCGCGATCGTCGGCTCGCGCGCGGCCACGCGCGCGCGCAGCTCGTGCAGCTCGTCCGGTGGATCGCCGTGCAGGAGCCACCCGCCCTCCACCCGCTCCACGAGGCCCTGGTCACGCAGCGCGCCCAGGGCAGTGCTCACTGTCGGCCGGCGCGCGCCGACGACTCCCGCCAGCAGGCCGTGCGAGAGCGGCAGCGGCAGCTTCAAGCCGGTCGGCGTCACGCGGCCCCAGCGATCGGCGAAGTGCCACAAGACGATCAGCAACCTGCCCTCGACACCCACGATGTGGCAGACCGCGAGATGGAACGAGAGCCAGCGCGCGCGCTGGACGGCGCGGTCAACGACCGCCGCAGTGACGTCCGGCCAGCGGGCGATCTGAAGCGCGAAGCGGGCATTGAGCGCGGCGAGCCTCGTCGGCATCACGACCTGCCATCGCGACTCGGCCGGGATCGAGACGAATCCGGACCCCACCTCTGTCCACGAGCGCAGGACATCGCCTCCGCCCAGCAGCTCCGCGCAGGTCGCCTCACCGACCGTCACCTGCCGGGTCAGGAGCCCGTCGAGAAGGAGGAATCCGAGATGGCCGCGCAGCTCGCCATCGCGAAAGGTCGGCTGCCAGGGGCCCGGCTCGAGCCGCACCACGGTGGTCACCACCTGGTCGAGCGCGGCCGCGTCTCCGTTGTCGAGCTGCTGAAGCAGCTCAGGCATCTCGGCGAAGACCCGAACTCGTTCTCCAGCCGGCCTCAGAATCGTCTCCGCGACCGTCATCGCCACCTGGCCGTGCGCGTACCCGAGCGGAGCGCCTCCAAAACGCATCAGCCCCCGGCCGCCACTCCCCGGCCGGCTCGCATTCTTATCCGGCCGTAAGGTGGCGACTCTACATTTCGGCGTGCGAACCACTCCCTCCCCCCCTGGAACGCACGAGCGGCCACTCCCCGGAGTGGCCGCTCCCCTTTTTAACGCGCCAGCGGAGAAAAGACTGCGCCCCGCGGGGGGGCGGGGCGCAGCCCGGTTCGGGGGATCTAGGCGCGAACCCCTGCTTGCGAAGAAAGGGTCAGGACCACCCCTGCCGTGGGTTTCGGACACTTGCGCCACTCATATGACCGATCCCGTCTCCTCCCTCGCCGTGGTGCGAACCCGGAACTATGACTTGAGCGTCTGACTTAGTCAAGTGATCGAGGCAACTGCTCATTGCGGGTGGCCGAGCGGCCGTACGCGCTCTTAGACTCTGCCCATGTCGCCCGTTCAGGCCGCCGAGCACCGGTCCGCGATCGTGGCGGCGACGGTCCGCCTGATGGTGCGCGAGGGCGTCGCGGCGGCTTCCACCCGGCGCATCGCGGCCGAGGCCGGAGTCGCGCAGGCAACGATCCACTACGTCTTCGGCACGAAGACGGAGCTCTACCGATCGGTGATCGAGGCGGTCACGTCGAACCTCGTGCGCGCCATCGAGGCGGGGCTCGCTCCGCATCCACACTGGACCGAGGATGTCGCCGTAGCGTCACGAGCGGTGTGGGAGATCGTCGAGGCCGACGCATCCACGGCGCTGCTGCTGGTGGAGCTGACCGCATATGCGCTTCGCGACCCCGACCTCCGGGATCTCACGAACGGTCTCTACGACTCCTACCACCGCCTGGCCGAGAACGCGGTCCGCGTTCTCGCCGAGCGAAGCGGCAGTGAGCTTCGCCTTCCGATCGACGACGTCGGCCGGCTGGTCGTCGCAGGTTTGAACGGGCTTGTGCTCGGCTTCCTGGTGGACGGCGACCGCGAGCGCAGCCTGCGCGATCTCGACAATCTCGTCGAGTCGCTCACTATGGTCGCAGTCGGACCGTCCTGAAAAGCAAGGACGCCCGCTTTGGGCGGGCGCCCTGTTGAAGCAAGCTTTACGCGTCGATCAGACGGTGCGTCCTCGCCATCCCGACACGAACATGAACAGCGCCAGGATGCCCAGCACGAACAGCACCGGGTGAACGATCGCGCCGCCCGCGATTGCGATCGCGAGCAGGATTATTCCCAGTATTAGCCAGAGCATTTGACCTCCTTCCCTACGCGAAGGCAAATACCCCGAACACGCCGGAGCTAAGCGCTAATTGCAGACGATGCCCGCGCACTGCGCGCCGGCGCCGTTGGCACGCGCCCTGTTGCCACCGCCGTCGCTCACTCCCGGGGCCGCGTCGATGCCGAGGCCTCCGTTACGGCGTGCGCGATTCCGAGCAAGCGTCGCGTCTTCGACGGCGCCGGTGACCGCGATTCCGGCTTCGGCGTTCCGCGCCGCGACGTTGCGAATCACGCTCCAGTGCGCGACTGCAGCCCCGAAGATCCCGTTGCGGCGGTTGCGGTAGACGATGTTGCGGGCGATCAGCGTGTCGCCTCCCCAGGTCCGCAGGGAGATGCCGTCGCCGGCGTTCGACGCGATCACGTTGCGCAGGATCGTGGCCGCGCTTCCGAACGAGCCACTGAGGCCGTCGCCCGAGTTGCCGGTCAGCACGTTGCGGGCGATCCGGAGATCGGCGGCATGAGAGGTCTCGATGCCGGTCCCGCTGTCGCGGACGACGTTGCCCGTGATCGAAGTCGTGTCGGTGCGATTCGCCGCGATCCCGGCGCCCGGCGCGCCGCCCACGACGTTCCCGCGCACGTGGTTCGCGATGCCGCTCTCCGACTGGACGATCGCGATCCCGCCGCGGGAGACGAGGTTCCGGGAGATCGTGCAGCCCGCAGAGCGCAGGCACTGGATCGAGCCACGCCGCACATGAAGGCGCCGCACGGTTGCTCCTCGGACCCGCTCGAACCTCACGTCGCCCTGGACGAGCCCGTTGCGGACCGCGACGTTGGCGCGTCCGCTCGCGACGATCGCGCCTTCGACTCTGTGGCCGCGAAGGTCGAGCGTCACGCCGTCCGCACCGATCGCGAGTGCGGTCCCGGTACAGCGGGTGAGGTCCGCATGGAGCACGGTGTCGGTGGTGAGCGTGGCCCCGCACGAGACGTGGTGCGCCGACGCGGTCTGCGCGAGAAAGAGCGCGCAGAGGAGCGTGGCGAATGGGAGCAGGGTCTTTCGGGCGGCCAAGTCGGTCTCCTTACCGGAAGGCTGGGGGGCGGGGGGCCCTGACTCGAATATACGTCCAGGCCGGGCCCCGGCGCAATTCGAATTTCGGCGGGCGCTCAGCCGAGCTCGTACGTCGTTATCTCGAGCTGGTGGCTGTCGGGGTCGTGGAAGTAGATCGAGTGCGCGATCTCGTGATCCTCGAAGTCGAACTGGATCCCGCGATCCTCGAGCTCGCGCAGGCTCGGTTTTCGCGACCAGAAGCGGGCCTGGTTTACAAGATGGGGCACTAGCATGGCGGCGTGTCCTGCCCGCCGAGACTGGTGGTCGTCTGCGTCGCCGGGCTCTCGATGCTCACGGCGACTGGCGGCTGCGGCGGCTCGGACCACAAGACAACGACCGACGGCAAGCGGGCTGCCCCGGGCGCCGAGGTCCCACCGCCGCGTCTGCCGCCGAGTGACCGGAAGGCCTTCAAGGAGATCCAGAGATCCGCGGGCGCCTTGCGGGCGGCGGTCGTACCGGTCGCCTATGGATCGGCGCCGATCGTGGCGGTGCGCCCACTCGACACGAGCGCCAGGCGACTGAAGACGGTGGACCCTCGCGACGGGCTTTTGAGGCGCCTTCGGACGAGGACCCTGAAAGCCCTGAGGACCGCGGCCGCGGAGGGCTCGCAGGCCGACAAGGCCAGGCAGACCGCGACCGAGGCGATCGCGGAGGCCGACCGGGTCGATGCCGGCCTCCGCCAGTACGCTGCATCACACCCGGCCGCCAACGAGGTGGCGCCGGGTTAGCGCTCTCGAGCGCAGCTAGAGCGGGACAGGCTCTTGGACCCCGGCCTGCTCCTCCAGGTACTTGCGCCCTCTATCCCAGATCGCTTCGTTCGTGATCCGGAAGTCGAGCGCGATCGATGCGCCGTGCGCGTCCTGCACCTCCATCCCCATGCGGCCGATGCGCTTGACAACCGCTCCCTCGAGCGGCTGGCCGTCGCAGCGGACGTCGACGGGATCCCCCGGCCGTACCTCGTAGGCACCCTCGATGTAGGCCATTTAGCCTCTCCTTATGGTGTAGGCCGCAAAGTGCAGCCAAATGATTTTGCCACCGCACTAAACCCGTAAACGCACGCCGGCGAGAAAACTTCTCGCAAACTCCGCGTAGTTATTTCGTTAACGATTTTCGGGCCTACGAGGAGGCCTCGCGCTGGCGCAGCTCCACCCGCCGGATCTTTCCCGTGAGGGTCTTCGGGAGGTCCTCGACGAACTCGATTCTGCGCGGATACGCGTACGCGGAATGCCGCTCACGCACGAAGCGGCTGATCTCCTTGGCGAGCTCGTCGGAGCCCTCGTGCCCTTCCGCCAGCACGATGAAAGCCTTCACGACGTGTCCCCGGCGCTCGTCGGGCGAGGCGACCGCCGCGGCCTCCCGCACCGCCGGATGCTCGATGCACGCCGACTCGACCTCGAACGGCCCGATCCGGTAGCCGGACGAGATGATCACGTCGTCGGCGCGGCCGGCGTACCAGAAGTACCCGTCCGGATCCCGCTCGGCGGCATCCTTGGTGTGGAACCACTCGCCGCCGAAGGTCTCCTCCGTGTCATCGGGGAGGTTCCAGTAGCCGAGCGGATAGTGGGGATTGGAGCGGGCCCGCAGGCAGATCTCGCCTCGCTCGCCCGGCTCCACGGGCCGCTCGTCCTCGTCGAGGATCTGCACGTCCCACCCGGGCATCGGCTTGCCCATCGAGCCCTCGCGCACCTCCATGAAGGGATAGTTTGCGACGAGCGGATAGGACTCCGTGAGGCCGTAGAAGTCCAGCACGGTCAGGCCGTACTGCTCGCGGAACCAGCGAATCGCCTCGGGATTGAGCGGCTCCCCGGCGGAGCACACGATCCGGAACTGCTGCGGGTAGCGGGAACCCGCGTCGGAGATCGCCATCATCGCCCGCATTGCCGTGGGGGTTGTGAAGACGTTCGTGACCTCCTGCTTCGACAGCACCGCCAGCTGCTGCTCCGGGTCGAACCCGCCCTGGCGCTGGAAGACGAACTGCGTCGCCCCGAACCGCCACGGTCCGAGCAGCGGCGCGATGCCCGCAGCCCAGGCCCACTCGCCCATGCCGTGGAAGAGCTCGCCCTCCTGAACGTCGTGGCAGTAGACGAACTCCTCGTGCGCGAGCAGGTAGCGGTGCGCGTGGAGGATTCCCTTCGCGAGCCCCGTCGTACCCGACGAGTAATAGAGCTGGGCGGGATCGTCGGCCGCTGTGTCGACCCGCTCGAAGTCGGCCGACGCGCCGGCCAGGAGGGCGTGGTCGAGGATGATCACGTGCGCGACGAGATCGTGGTCGACCCGATCCGCGTTCGCCGCATCCGTGACCAGCACCTTTGCCTGCGAGTCGGTGATCCGATGCCTGATCCCCTCGTCGCCGTAGAGCACGGACATCGAGAGCAGGATCGCGCCCAGCTTCCAGGTGCCGAAGAAGGCGGCGGCCGTCTCGGGCGTGGCAGGGAGCAGCATTGCGACGCGGTCGCCGCGCTCGACCCCGTGGTCGCGCAGCACGTTCGCGAACTTCGCGGAGAGATCCTGCATCTCGCCCCAGCTCACGCGCCGCTCGTTGCCGCGCCAGTCTTCCCAGATCATCGCGAGCTTGTCGCGGGGATGCTTGTCACAGACGTCCGCGGCGATGTTGTAGCGGGCCGGCACGTTCCAGCGATGCTCGGCCCGCAGCTCGTCATAGGTCTTGCCCTGCGCGATGACGCTCATAGCTCTCCTCCCGCTCGCGTGATCGGATGCTACTCGGGCCGCGGTAAGTTTCATTCATGGCGTTGCCGCCAGGACCCCGTGGGCCGGCCGTTCTGCAGTCGCTTCGGCTGATCCTTCGGCCGATCGGCTTCCTCGAGCGATGTCTTCGCCGCTACGGAGACGTCTTCACCCTGCGCTTCGTCGGCATGGGCGACCTCGTCTACGTCGCCGACACCGAAACCGTCAGGGAGATCTTCACGGGTGACGCGGGCATCTTTCATGCGGGTGAGGCGAATCAGGTCATGGAGCCGGTGCTGGGGCCGCGATCGGTCCTCCTTCTGGACGAGGACGAGCACCTCCGGGAGCGCCGCCTGTTGCTGCCGCCCTTCCACGGCGAGAAGGTCCGGCGCTATCGGGAGCTCGTCGGCGAGATCGCCGGCGCCGAGGTGGAGCGCTGGCCGCGCGGGGAGCGGTTTTCGCTTCGCCCGCGCATGCAGAAGATCACGCTCGAGGTGATCCTGCGCGCGGTGTTCGGAATCCGCGAGGCCGAGCGGCTCGACCGGCTCCGCGCCCTGCTTCCGCGGATGCTGGACCACGGCACCGTGGTCGTCTGGATGCCATTCCTCCGGCGTGACCTCGGTCCCGGCAGCCCGTGGCGCCGGTTCGTGCGGGTGCGCGAAGAGGTCGACGGCCTGCTGTTCGACGAGATCCGCAGGCGCCGCGAGGCGGCGGACCTGGAGGAACGAGACGACGTGCTGTCGCTGCTGCTCCAGGCGCGGGGCGAGGACGGTGAGCCGATGAGCGAGGGCGAGCTCCGCGACGAGCTCATGACGCTGCTGCTCGCCGGCCACGAGACCACCGCGACCGGCCTCGCGTGGGCGTTCGAGCGGCTCACCCGCCATCCCCGCGTGATGTCGCGGCTCCTGGAATCTCTGGACGACGAAGACGAGGTCTACCTCGATGCGGTCGCGAGGGAGACTCTCCGGGCGCGACCGGTTGTCTACGACGTCGCGCGCAAGCTGGTCGCGCCGGTCACGCTCAAGGGCTGGGAGCTTCCCGCGGGCGCGTACGTGGTGCCCTCGATCACCGCGATCCATCTCCTGCAGGGCATCTACGAGCGGCCGGACGAGTTCCGGCCGGAGCGCTTTCTCGAGTCTCAGCCGGACTCGTACGCATGGATCCCGTTCGGCGGCGGGCGACGGCGCTGCATCGGCGCCGCGTTCGCGACGATGGAGATGAAAGCGGTGCTCCGCGAGGTGCTCCAGCATGTCTCGGTCCACGCGCCGGACCCGAGACCGGAGCGCATCCGGCTCCAGAACGTGACGCTCGTGCCGGCCAGGGGCGCACGCGTGGTCGTGAC
>JBKOZI010000002.1:0-26229 GCA_046725795.1 Actinomycetota bacterium | reverse complement strand
CGTCCGGCGTGAACGCGCCCGGCAGCACGTTGGCGAAGCCGCTCTATCAGGCGCTCTACGACTACAGTGCGGATGTCGTGCTGGTGGGCCACGATCACGACTACGAGCGGTTCGCGCAGAAGGACCCGGACGGAACGCTCGACCCGAGCGCCGGCATCAGGCAGTTCGTCATCGGCACGGGCGGTCGGAGCTTCCATCCTCTGAACACGATCCAGCCGGGCAGCGAGGCGCGCAACAACGACACGTTCGGCGTTCTGGAGATGACGCTCGGCCCCACGAGCTACTCGTGGCAGTTCGTGCCCGAGGTGGGCAAGACCTACACGGACTCGGGCACCACGCCCTGCAACGTCTGACGTCTAAGCGCGCCGTAGGCGCCGCGGCACGCGGAAGATGCTGCGCGCCGCCGGCTTGCCGCTTTCGAGCAGGCTGACGACGGCCTTCGCCCCGCCGGGCGACGCATGCCGGCGGAGCTTGATGCGGCACGTGAAGCGGTGCCGGGAACGCACGCGCTTGCGGCAAGAGCCGAGGCGGCGCTTGCCCTTTTTGATCGTGATCTTGAGGGAACCCGACTTGCTGGCTCGTGCACGTACCATCTGGAACCGGCCGTGGCGCCAGAAACGCAGCCTGCTCAGCAGCTTCAGCCTGACCTTCGGGGGCACCGTGACTGTCACAGAAGCCACGGGCGCACGACGCGGAAACTCGCTCGACGAGTCCCGTGCCGAGTAGGTAAAGGTGTCGGAGCCGGAAAAGCCGGAGCTCGGCGCGTAGACGACCTGGGGCCCGGCAAGTGGAGCACCGATGGGGGAGCTCAGCCGGCCGTGCTTCGGCGCGGACTCGATCTTGAACTGCGCCGGTCCCGGGCTCCCGTACTGCGCCGCGCCCAACCCGATCGTCTGAGCCTGTTTCACGACGACCGTCCCAGACGATGCTGAATAGCCGGGCACGGTCACGCTCGGGGACGCCAGGGCCGGACCGTTGTTGGCCTCGTTGCTCTCGAGCACGAAGTTGTCTGGATCGACAAGCGCTCCGAGTCGATAGCTGCCGGGCGCGGCATCCGAGACGTCCACCCACTGGAAGGGAAGCTTGGCGGCGTAGACGTCCCGCCACCCCCGCGAGATCCCCTCGACCACCTGGGTCGCACCCGGCTGGTCCTGCTTGCAGTACTCGGTCGCGGTCGGCGAGTAGTCACGCGGTGCGGCGAAGCTGTCGATCGGATCGACATCCTCCAGGCAGAATCCGACCTTGGCGCCCGCGACCAGCTCAGCGGTCCCGCTCTCGTCCCAGAGCGAGAAGCGCGCCGCGTTCTTCAGGTGCCAGTGCCTGTGCCCGTCCGAGTTCTCGAAGTAGATCTGCGGATGTCGGCCGTTGTCGTCGTAGAAGCTGGAGTCCTGCCTGTAGATGCGCTGCCCCGTCACCGTCATCGTGCCGTTGACCGGCCTGGAGCCACGGATCTCGAGTGCGCCCTCGCCGATGTTGTGCACGAAGCCGTCGAAGCGCAGCAGGAAGTGATTCTGCCCGTCGCCGAGTTTCGTTACGGCGGGCTGCACGTTTTCAGGCGCGTCCGGGACGAGATCGGGCAGGAGAGCGGGACTGGCCTGCGCCGGCGACGGCGGGCGAAGCGAAAGGATCGTGAGCAGGAACGCTGCGACGGCGATCGTCCGGATCCAGGAGTCATTCCATGACCTGCTGCCAATCATCGTCTGCTCTTTCTGCCCACGGCTGCGAGCGGGGGCGAGCGTCGCGGCGAGCGGGGAAGGGTAGCGCTCCCTTGCCCGGCTGAGCAGGCTCGTTCTGGCCACCCCGCGTATTGCAGGGCTTTTGCCAACGGACACGGTGGCGTAGGCTGAGCCATGATGCATCGCGACCTGCACGAGACAGGCTCGGGCGCGGAACTCGCGCTCGTCGTCAGGCAGCGCTTGAGCCGGGCGGCAGTGGTGGCGAACGGCCTCGGCGGCGTGGCGGTCTTCGCTTTCGGGCTCCTGGCGCCGGGAGGGCCGGATCCAGACGACGTCACGCGCCTCGCAACGGTCAACGGGCTGACCTTCGTCCTGTTCATGGCGACCGCGTTCCCGCTCGGAATCCGGCTGGGCAGACGGACCGGCGCACCCCTCGAGCGCTGGCTGCTGGAAGAACGCGCTGCGACCAGCGAAGAGCAGGACCTGGCGCTGAGCCTGCCCGTTCGCACGACGAAGGTCTCGATAAAGATCTGGGCCGCCGCCGCGGTCGTCTTCACGGCCGTAAACGCGACCTACTCCTTCGAGCTGGCGCTGTCCGCCTGGGTGGTGGCGCTGCTCGGCGGCACCGTCTGTTGCACCATTCTGTACCTGTTGTCGGAGCGGGCCACGCGGCCCGTCGTCGCGCGCGCGCTGGCGGGCCGTGCGCCGCCGCGTACGCGTGGGCCCTCAGTGGCGGCCCGCCTGACCATGGCATGGACGTTGGTCACCGGCGTGCCGCTGCTGGGCATCGCCGGGATCGCCGTCGCCGATCTCGCGGGCGCCCGGATGGACGACACGCTGGCGGCTGTCTCGATGCTTTTTCTGGCAGTCGTGGGGCTCGGCGTTGGTCTGTGTGCCACCGTCCTGGCGGCGCGGTCCGTCGGGGACCCCGTGCGCAGGGTTCAGGAGGCGATGGCTTCGGTTGAGCAGGGCGAGTTCGACGCGCGCGTGCCCGTGGACGACGGCAGCGAGGTAGGGCAGCTTCAGGCCGGCTTCAACCGTATGGCGGCCGGCCTCGCCGAACGCGAGCGGCTGCGCGACCTCTTCGGCCGCCACGTGGGCCAGGACGTCGCAACGGCGGCCCTCGACGGGGAGCTGCGCCTCGGCGGGGAGGAGCGCGAGGTGGCAGTGCTGTTCGTCGATCTCGTCGGATCGACAACTCTCGCCGCCCGCCGTCCGCCGACGGAGGTCGTCGCCCTGCTGAACGCGTTCTTTCGCCTGGTCGTCGAGGCAGTCGAGCGCCACGGCGGATGGGTGAACAAGTTCGAGGGCGACGCGGCGCTGTGTGTCTTCGGCGCTCCGACCGCACGGGAAGATCCCGCGGGCGACGCCCTGGCGGCCGCGCGCGAGCTGCGCGACCGGCTTGTCGCCGAGTTGCCGGAGCTCGACGCCGGCATCGGCGTCTCAGGCGGCCCCGCGGTCGCCGGGAACGTCGGCGCGGAGCAGCGCTTCGAGTACACCGTGATCGGGGATCCCGTGAACGAGGCGGCGCGGCTGTGCGAGCTCGCGAAGAAGCGGCCCGAGCGAGTCCTCGCCTCCGACGCGGCGCTCGAGCGAGCGGGTCAAGCCGAGCGGCGTCGCTGGTCTTTCGGCGAGGAAGTGGAGCTGCGGGGCAGGCCTGTGCCGACGCGCCTCGCCACGCTGACAGACGGGCGCTGACGTTGAAATCACGCGCTCATCACATCGCCCAGGTCAACATCGCACTGGCGAAAGCCCCTGTCGATTCACGGCTGTTGGCCGACTTCGCGGCGCTGCTCGATCCGATCAACACGCTCGCGGACGAGTCGCCGGGCTTTGTCTGGCGCCTTCAGACGGAGGAGGGCAACGCGACCGCGATCCGCGCCTTCGACGACGATCGCCTGATCGTCAACATGTCGGTTTGGGAGTCGGTGGACGACCTCGCCGATTTCGTGTACCGCAGCGCTCACGTCGATGTGATGCGGCGTCGGCGAGAGTGGTTCGAGCAGATCCGCATATACATGACGCTGTGGTGGGTTCCCGTTGGACACACTCCTTCTGTCGCCGACGCAGAGGAGCGGCTCGCGTACCTGCGCGAGCACGGCCCCACGCGGTTCGCGTTCACATTCAAGACGAGGTTCGCGGCGCCCGGCGAGAGCCTTGATCCGTATATAGACGACGTCGCATGCCCGACGTGAGCGGGGATCGAGTCCCGACATTGTACGAGTGGGCCGGGGGCCGGGAGGCCTTCGAACGGTTGATCAACGCCTTCTACGACCGCGTCGAACGCGACGAGCTGCTCTCGCCGCTGTTTCCCGGCGGCGTCGGCGCGGAGCACAGGCGCAACGTCGTGAGCTGGTGGTGCGAGGTCTTCGGTGGACCTGCGCGCTACACGGAAGAGCTCGGCGGCTACTCGCGAATGGTCGGCAAGCACCGGGACCTGGACATCACCCCTGAGCAGCGGTTCCGCTTCGCGTCGCTCATGAGCCTCGCCGCCGACGACGCGGGGCTTCCCGATGATCCCGAGTTTCGCTCTGCCTTCGTCGCCTACGTCGAGTGGGGTACTCGCCTCGCATTTCACAACTCCAAGCCCGGAGCCGAGGTCGTCCAGCGTGCGCCGGTACCGCGCTGGGGGTGGGGAGAAGCGCCGCTGTACCTCCCCGGGGAATAACCGTCGTCGCCGGCGAGCGGCGATGAAGTCGCGGGCGTAGCGGATGTGCCTATCGGCCGGGCGGCGGCGTTGCTTTGTCGGATGGGATTCCGAAGCGCTGCTCGTACGCGCGATTGAGTTCCGGCCACCCGGGCGGCAGTTCGTCGGCAGTCTCCCCAGCCGGCGGTGTCGATGCGCCGTCGAGCAAGGACGACAAAGCGTCGAGGCAAAGATGCCAGCCGGCGGCGTCGCGGGCCGCCTTGAAGCGATCGTCGAAGGTGTGCGTCAGGATCAGCAGGGAGCCATCCTCGCGCGGCCGGATGTCCCACCGCAGATGGTCGTCGCCCCAGGTGTGACCGAGGACTCGCGGAGGGTCGTACTCGGTGACCTCGCCGTCGGGCATCTCCGGACTTCGTTCATCCGAGCCGAACGTGACCGCGCCGCCCGTAACGGGTTCGAACTCAGGCGGAGTCGGGTGCCAGCGGGAGAGGTCGCCCGCATCGGTCAACGCTCTCCAGACCCGCTCGGGTGGGTGCGGGAGCATGCGCTCGAAGCGCAGCACCGCGCGCCCCTCGTGGTCTTGCAGGACTGCTTCGGCGGCATTGGGCATCGGTCACTCCATTTCGTCGAGATGGCGCTCGAGGGCGTCGAGGCTGCTTCGCCACAGACGCCGGTAGGGCGCGAGCCACTGTTCTAGCTCGTCGAACCCCTCGGGACGCAGCTCGTAGAGCCGTCGCTGTCCCTGCGGCCTGGACTCCACCAGGCCAGCTTCTCGCAGGATTCGCAGATGCCGCGAGGTGTTCGGCTGGCTCAGGCCGGTCTCCACGACCAGCTCGCCAACCGGGCGGGCTCCATCGATCAGCAGATCCAGGATCTCGCGGCGCGCCGGCTCCGCCACAACTTCGAACGTGGTGGTCACGGACATATCTAATCAACTGCTTATATATCTGTTAAGCAATACTTACACCGGCCGGGCCGCCGCCTCCGGGCGGCTAGCTCATCCGCCGATAACGCCACACGCAGAGGGGGATGAAGACAGCGAGCAGCCCGCCGATCCAGGCGAGCGCACCTGGCAGAGAGTCGGCCGTGCTGAATCCAAGCGCGAAGCCGCGGGCCGCATCGGCGGTGAGGGTGACGGGGCTGATCTTCGCGAAGGCCTCGAGCCAGTCCGGCATGCTCGACACGGGCACGAACACCGAACTCGCGAAAACGAGGGGAAAGACCGCGACGAACCCCGCCGATTGCGCGGCCTCGGCCCCGCGAACGGTGAGTGCGACGAAGGCGAAGATCCAGCTCAGCGCGAAGCCGAAGCCGGCCACCACCGCGACCGCGGCGAGCGCACCCAGCACGCCGCCGCTGAACCGGAAGCCGACCACGTAGCCGACGACGATCATGAGCGCAATGATGAGAACGTTGCGCACGAGGTCGGCGAGCGTGCGGCCGGCGAGCACCGCTGAGCGTGCCATCGGCATCGAGCGGAAGCGGTCCACCACGCCTCGCTCGAGATCCTCGGCGAGCCCGACTGCGGTTTGAGTCGCTCTGAACGTCACGGACTGCACGAAGATCCCCGGAAGGAGGAAGTCGATGTACGACAGACCTCCCGGAAGCGCGCGGCCAATCGCTCCGCCGAACACATAGGTGAAGAGCAGCACGAACATGATCGGCTGTACCGTCGAGAAGATGAGGAGCTGCGGCTGGCGCACGAAGTGGCGCAGGTTACGCCGGGTCACGACGAGCGTGTCATCCGTAGCGCGCCGGAATGCCCTTGGGTTCGGGTGAACCAGACGGTGCCACCCGGTTCGCGTGCGGCGGCGCACGCGCGGTGTCTCGGCCGGGGTTGCAGCCGGAGTGGGGAGGGCGCCGTTCTCGCTCGGCGGATTTCCGGTCAGCTCGAGGAAGACGTCGTCGAGCGTAGGCCGCCGCAGGCTGATGTCGCTTACGGCGATGCCCTCCCGGCGCAGCGCCGCCGCCGCATCGATCAAGAGCTCGACACCGTCGCGGCTGACCGGGAGCGTTAGTTCGTCCGCCCGCTCGGAAGGTTGAGGATCACCGCAGCCAACCGCCGCGAGCGCTCCTCGGGCGCGTTCGCGCTCGCCGGCGTCGGCCAGCTTCACCTCCAGGACCTGGCCGCCCACACGATCCTTGAGCTCGTTGCCCGTACCTTCCGCGATCACTCTCCCGTGGTCGATGACCGCTATGCGGTCGGCAAGCTGGTCGGCCTCCTCGAGGTACTGCGTTGTCAGCAGCACCGTCGTCCCCTCGCGCACCAGGTTCCGGATCGCGCTCCAGACCTGGTTGCGGCTGCGCGGGTCGAGCCCGGCAGTGGGCTCGTCCAGAAACAGCATCGGGGCGTGCGTGAGCAGGCTCGACGCCAGGTCGAGCCGCCTGCGCATCCCGCCGGAGTAGGTTCGCGCCGGTCGATCGGCGGCATCGGCCAGGTCGAAGCGGTCGAGCAGGTCGGTGGCCCGCGCGCGGGCCTCGGCAGGTGCGAGGTGAAAGAGCCGGCCGAACATCTCCAAGTTCTCCCGTCCTGTCAGCAGCTCGTCTACCGCCGCGAATTGACCGGTGAGACCGATGAGCTCTCGCACCGCCGCCGGTTCGCGGACCACGTCCCGCCCAAAGACCTCGGCCTCACCGACATCAGGTCTCAAGAGCGTCGTAAGAACGCGGACGAGGGTGGTCTTGCCGGCCCCGTTCGGTCCCAGGAGGCCGAACACCGCGCCTTCCTCGATCACAACCGACACGCCGGCCAGAGCGACGACTCCACCGAAGCGCTTGGTCACGTCCTCCGCGCGGATCGCGGCGAGTTCGGTCGCGGACAATGAATCCGTGGTCTACGCCACAGCGTTTCGCATCCGGCGGGTCCGCGGCGAGCGCCGGGCGACCACGCCTCCCCAATCAGCATCGTCGATCCGCGCCGGCTGAGTCGTTTCGAGGAAGTCGCGTAGCACCGCTGAGAGGCCGTCTGGGTCTTCTAGATTGGGGAAGTGGGCGGCGCGGGGGAGAGTCTCAAAGCGGCTACCTGGGATTTCCTTGTGCGCGTCCCGTCCATGCGAGAGCGGGATCGTGTTGTCGCGCTCTCCCCAGACGATCAGCGTGGGCATAGAGCTCGAGCTCAAGAGATAGAGGCGGTCTCGCGCGCTGACCCGCTGTCCTCGGGCGTCGATCACCGACCGGAGCGTCTGGAGGAAGGCCTCGCGGGCGCCTTGCTTTTCGAGCGGCTGCAAGGCCCGCGCGATCGCGCGCAGGTACACGCCCTTCCCGAAACCGCGTTGCTGGAGCCGCGCGCCAGTGTCGCGGAGCGTCGAAAGGAGGAACGGGTGGGCGGCGAGCGACAGTAACGTGGACGCTCCCGGCAGCGCTGCGCTTCGCAGCAGAGGGCTCACCTCGCGGCCGAGCCCACCGCTCGACACGAGGACGAGGCGTTCGGTGCGCTGGGGGAACTGGTAGAAGAACTGCATCGCCACGCCGCCACCCAGCGAGTGGCCCACGATCGTCGCCCTGTCGACCCCGATTGCTGCGAGCACGTCGCGAATGCTGGTCGCATGGGCGCCAAGCGAGTAGTCCCCACGGGGGGTGGCGGAGTCACCGTGGCCGATCAGGTCGGGAGCAATCACGGTGTAGCTGTCGGCGAGGCGGAGCGCCACCGACTCCCAGTGGCGCGACGAATTCACCATCCCGTGGATCAAGACCACGGGCGGCCCGCTGCCGGCGATTCGGTAGATCACCCGGTGCCCGTGCAGCTCGATCTGCCACGCGTCGAACTCCCGCAGGAGCGAAGGCGCCGCAGCCAGCCGCCCGTCATGCGCGGGCTGCCCGCCATCGTCCCTCGGGTCGATCGTGTTCAGCTCTTCACCTCGCGGTGCACCCTACACAGGCTTCCCGCCGGGACGGTTCGGCATCGGCCTGTTTGCAAGCGCCAAGACGTGGCCCGATGCACTGCGTTGCCTCGAGCGACGTCTGGTGCAGGCAGGCTTCAGACTGCTCGAGCAGATCAGCTTGAGCTCCGTCACCCCGCAACCCTGGGCCTCGCACTCGCCGATCTCGGCGACAGCCTTGATGTAGGAGCAGCGATGTCGCAGCGGAACGTGGAGATCGTGCGGGCCGCCTTCGAGACGTGGAACAGAGGAGACATGGATGCCTTTCGGGAGCTGTGCGACCCCGACATGATCCTGCGGAACCCTGAGGATTGGCCGGAGCCGGGGCCTTTCGTAGGTCGGGAGGCGGCCATGCGCCAATTCGAGCAGCTCCGCGAGACCTGGGACGCCGACACCGTGGAACCGATCCGCGACTTCATCGACGCCGCCGACCGAGTCGTCGTGAGGATGATCTGGCGTGGCGTCGGCCGTGGCCCTGAGTCGAACATGGAGTGGACGGCCGTCTTCACGATGCACAAGGGCAGGATCCTGGTCTTGGAGTACTTCTGGGATCACGCGCAGGCCCTCGAAGCCCTGGGGCGGCGGCGTCAGTCGTAGTGCGCGGCCCGGCGCCGAGACTCAGACCGCGATCGCCTCGAGATCCTCGCGCGTGTCGATGTCGTGCGGGCTGCAGAGGTGCGCGGCTTCGACCTCGCGGGTGCTCACCCGCTCCAGGACAAGCCGGGCGCCCACGTCTCCGCGAAGATCTTGCAGCAGCGGGAACAGCGCTCGCTTGATCAGCACCGGGTGACCCGGACGGCCTTCATACACCGCTCGGGCCGCCGGCGCCGACGAGTCCGCGCAATCCACCATCATGGCCACCACCTGCGGCGTGATGCCCGGCTGATCGCCGAGCGTGACGATGACCGCCTCCGCGTCCGCGAGCTGATCCAGCCCAGCCCGGAGCGACGCCGCCTGTCCCTCGGCCCACTGCTCGCAGACGAGCGGCTCGGCGTCGAGAAAGTCCAGGTCCCGCCGCACCCGCTCGGCGTACGCGCCGAGAACGACGACGATCCGCTCGATGGCGGGCACGCGGCTCTGCGCCTCGATCGCGTATTCGAGCAGCGGGCGGTCACGCAGCCTGGCCAGCTGCTTGGGGCCCCCGAATCGGCGCCCTTCGCCGGCCGCGAGCACGATCCCGCCGATCACGCCCCAACCTCGTGGATACGCCCGCTCGCCTGCGACAGCCGTGCTCCCTCCCGGCCGTTTCGAACCGCCACGATCTCGGCGATGATCGAGAGCGCCGTCTCCTCGGACGTGAGGCCGCCCAGGTCCAGCCCGATCGGCGCGGCGATCCGGTCCAGCTTGTCCTCCGGCACGCCGGCCGCGAGTAGACGGTCGCGCCGGACGGCCTGCGCGCGGCGGCTTCCCATCGCCCCGATGTAGGGGGCCTCAGAGTCGAGCGCGGCCGTGAGCGCATCGTCGTCCAGCTTCGGGTCGTGGGTGAGCACCGCGATGTAGGTGGCGCGGTCGATCCCGCCGAGGCGCGCGAATGCCTCCGAGGGCCAGGCGACCACGATCTCGTCGGCGTCGGGGAAGCGCTCCGGGGTTGCGAAGCGCCCCCGCGGGTCGACGACGTACGGCCGCCAGCCGGCGGCACGCGCCATCCGGCAGAGTGCCCCTGCGAAGTCGACAGCGCCGACCACGATCAGGCGGGGCGGCGGCGCAACTATGTCGACGAACAGGCCGACGCCGGCCTGCTCGCGCAATTCCGAACGCTCGGCCCACATCAGCTCCTCCGCGTGCGCGATCGCGGCGCGGTCGAGCTGCTCGTCGCCGAGCGAGCCCTTCGCTTCGCCGTCGGCGTGCACGAGCATGCGTGAGCCCACCACGGGCCCACCGTCCTCGGCTCGGACCACCGTGACAAGCGCTGCGCGGCCTCCCTCATGCGCGATCTCCGCGAACTCGGACTGAAGACTCACGGCTCGAAGCGCTCCACGAACACGTCGATCTCACCCCCACAGGGCAGGCCCACGTCCCAGGCCTCGCTGTCGGCGATGCCGAAGTGGAGCAGACGCGGCGGTCCGCCCATCAGCACCTCCTCGGCCACCTCCACGACCGCACCCTCGACGCAGCCGCCCGAGACAGCGCCGACCACGGCGCCCTTGTCGTTCACGGCCATCTTCGTCCCCGGCGGGCGCGGCGCCGAGCGCTTTACCGAAACCACCGTCGCGAGCGCAACCTGGTCGCCGCGCGCGATCCAGCTCCCCACCTCCTCCAGCACTTCGGTCATGAGATATGACGGTAGACGGCCGTAGGCCGGCTGTCCGGGTGAGATACGGCGGCGAAGCCGCCCTTATAGGTTCCTTCCAAGAGCTCCGCGAGCTCGTCCAGTGAAGCGAGCGAGTTGCCCGCCATGAAGTTGTCCACGTGGGGAAGCGCCGCCTGCATCCCGCGCGTGAGCGGCTCGTAGCCGGCGTGCGCCTTCAAAGGGTTGAGCCACACGAGCCGATGGGCGCACCGGTGCAGGCGCGCCGTCTCGGCGGCGAGCTCGTCGGGATCGCCGCGGTCCCAGCCGTCGGAGAGGAGCACGACCACCGAGCCGCGCCCGATCCGCCGGCCGTGCGTCCGGTTGAGCTCGGCGAGTGCGGACCCGATGCGCGTGCCGCCCGACCAGTCGGTGGCGGCCTGCGTCGCGCGGGCAAGCGCGGCCTCGTGGTCGCGATCGGCGAGCTCGCGGGTAACCCGCGTGAGACGCGTGCCGAAGACGAACGCCTCCGCCCGCCGGCGGGCTGCCACGCAGGCGTGCAGGTACTGCAACAGCATGCGAGCGTAGGGCTGCATCGAGCCCGAGACGTCACAGACCAACACGAGCGGCCGAGGCCTGACCGAGTGCTCACGCCAGCGTCGCTCGATCGGCTCACCTCCATAGCGCAGCGAGGCGTGGACCGTCCGGCGGAGATCCGGTTGATGGCGCGCCCCTGATCGCGACCGCCGCAGGCGGCGACTACGGCGGATGGGCCCGCGCGCTGCCAGTCGCGCCATCAGCCGGCGTGCCAGCTCGCGCTCGGCATCCGTGTACTCGGCGAAGTCCTTGCGGCACAGGACTTCGATGTCGCTCCATGCGGCCGGCACGGGTGGCCGGTCGAGCGGGCTCGGGTCGGCGGCCCGGTCTCCAGGCACGGCGACGCGCGGGAGCGCCAGCGCGGCGGCTCGTTCGAGCTCGGGCGGCAGCGACGTAGTAGCGATGGGACCACCGAAGAAGTCGGCGAATGCGGCGTCGAACACGTCGATGTCCGAACGCTTGGAGCAGAGGGCGGCGCGCAGGGCGAAGTAAGAGTCGCGGCGCCCGGCGGGATCGACCGCCGCGAGCGCCCGGTGCGCCACCAGCAGTTCGCCGAGGCCGACGCGCACGCCCTCGGCGCGCATCGACGCTGTGAGCCGAGCGAGTCGCTCGGTCACCGCCGCGCCGATCGCCTCAGACACCTTCGAGCACCTCGAGCTCGCGCACGCGTTCGAGGTCCTCACGCACCTTCAGCGCAACCCCGAGCGTGCCGTCGAGGTCGTCCGTTCCGAGCGACAGCAGGGCGCGCGCCCAGTTGATCGTCTCGCCCACGCCGGGCAGCTTGTAGAGGTCCTGGTCGCGCAGTCGCGCCACCGCGACGCATACGCGGTCGGCGATCGCGTCTGGCACCCCGGGCAGCCGCGCGCGGACGATCTCCGCCTCGCGCTCTGGTGAGGGGTACTCGATCCAGTGATAGAGGCACCGGCGCTTGAGCGCGTCGTGAAGCTCGCGGGTGCGGTTAGAGGTGATCACGACCAGCGGGCGCCCCCGCGCGGCGACCGTGCCGAGCTCGGGGATCGTGACCTGGAAATCGGAGAGGAACTCGAGCAGGAAGGCCTCGAACTCGTCGTCGGCGCGATCGATCTCGTCGATCAGCAGCACCACCGGCGACTCCTCCTCGAGCGCCTCGAGCAGCGGGCGCCTGAGCAGGAACTCGCGAGAGAAGAGGCGTCCCTCCGCCGGCGCGGTGCCGGCGCCCGCCTCCGCCGCCCTGATCGCGAGCAGCTGGCGCTGGTAGTCCCAGTCGTAGAGCGCCTGGTGCAGGTCGATGCCCTCGTGGCATTGGAGCCTGATCAGGCGGGCACTCGTTGCCGCCGCAAGCGCTTTGGCGACCTCCGTCTTGCCCACTCCCGCCTCGCCCTCGACCAGCAGCGGCTGCTCCATGTCGGCCGCGAGGAACACGGCCGTGGCGAGGCCGCGGTCGGCGAGATAACGCTCACCGGCCAGCGCCTCGCTGACATCTTCGATCGTGGTGAAGCTCATCCCTCGAGAAGAGAGTAGAGGCCGGGGTAGAGCCCGGAGACCTCACCGACCTTGCGTTGCGGCGATCAGCGCGCGCTTCGTGAGCACGCGCGCGAGGTGGCGCTTGTAGTCCGGCGTCGCGTTCAGGTCGCCGGGAGGATCGGTGCCCTCGGCCGCCTGCTCCGACGCCTCGGCGATGCGGTCGAACGGCTGGCCCCGCAAGGCCTCCTCGACGGCGGTGGCGCGCAGCGGAGTCGAGCCCATGTGCACGAGCGACACGCGCACGTCCTCGCAGGTGCCGTCGCTCGATTTGACGAGCGCGCAGACGCCCACCATCGCCCAGTCCTCAGCGCGGCGAGCGAACTTCTCGTAGCCGTGGCCATAGCCGTCGAGCGCGGGCAGCCTGACCTCGGTGATCACCTCGTCCGGCGCGAGCGCCGTTGTCAGGAAGTCCTCGAACAGGTCGACCGCGGCGATCTCCCGCTCCCCGCCCGGCCCGCGGACGACGACGCTGCCCTCCGCGGCGAGCAGCACCGAGGGCAGATCCGAGGCGGCATCGCCGTGGGCGAGCGAGCCGCCAATCGTGCCGCGGTTTCGCACCTGCTGGTCCGCGACGAGGCTTGCCGCCTTGGCCGCGACGCCCAGCTCCGGCGTCTCGGCAAGCTTGGCGTGCCTGGTCATCGCGCCGACGCGGAAGCCGAAGCCGTCGCGCTCCACGCCCTCGAGCCCAGGCACCCGCCGCAGGTCGACGAGCAGTGACGGCGCCGCCAGGCGCAGCTTCATGAGGGGCAAGAGCGAGTGCCCGCCGGCGAGAACCTTCGCATCGTCGCCGTGCTCCTGAAGCAGGCGAACGGCCTCGTCGATGGACTCCGGAGCCTCGTAGTCGAACTCGGCCGGTATCACGACGCACCTCCTTCTTGAATGGCCTGCCACACCCGCATGGGCGTGAGCGGCATGTCGATCCAGGTCACGCCGAGCGGCCGCACGGCGTCGAGCACCGCCGCGGTGATCGCCGGCGTGGCCGCGATCGTGCCCGCCTCGCCGATGCCCTTGACCCCCAGCGAGTTGACAGGCGAAGGCGTCTCGGTGCGGTCGGTCTCGAAGCTCGGCACCTCGGCCGCCGTGGGTAGCGCATAGTCCACGAAGCTGCCGGTTACGAGCTGCCCGTCCTCGTCGTACACGATCTGTTCGTAGAGGGCCTGCCCGATGGCGTGCACGACTCCGCCATGGATCTGACCGTCGATCAGCATCGGGTTGATCGCGGGGCCGCAGTCGTCGACCGCCACGTAACGGACCACGGTGACCTTCCCGGTCTCGGTATCCACGTCGACGATGCACGCGTGCGCGCCGAATGGGAAGACGAAGTTCTCCGGGTCGAAGAACGCCGTCTCCTCCAGGCCGGGGTCGATTTCAGGAGGCAACTCCTGTGGGGGTATGTGTGCCGCGCCCGCGATCTCGGCCATGCTCATCGACTTGTCGGGCGAGCCGCGAACCTGGTACTTGCCGCCGGCGAGCTCGATGTCCTCGGGCGCCGCCTCGAGCAGGGCGGCGCAGATCCGTTTCGCCTTCTCCTGCACCTTGATCGCGGCCTGCGCGACCGCCTCGCCGCCGACGGCCAGCGAGCGCGAGCCGTACGTGCCCCAGCCCCACGGCCCCTGATCGGTGTCGCCGTGGATCACGTCGACGTCCTGTGGGTCGATCCCCAGGCGGTCCGCGGCGATCTGCGCGAAGCCGGTGTCGTGCCCCTGCCCGTGCGGGGAGGTTCCGGTGAATACCGTGGCAGAGCCGGTCGGATGCACGCGGACCATCGCCGACTCCCAGAAGGCCGCCTGGATGCCGACGCCCTGCGGGCCGACCGCGCGCGAGGGCGCGAGCCCGCAGACCTCGACCCAGGTGGAGAAGCCGACCCCGCGGTAGACGCCCTGCTCGCGCAGCTTCGCCTGCTCGCGGCGGAACGCGTCGAGGTCGAGGTGCTCGAGCAGCTTGTCGAGCGCGCCGTGGTAGTCGCCCGAGTCATACGTGATCTCGAGCGCGGTCGTGAAGGGAAACTCATCCTTGGGAATGAAGTTCTTGCGCCGCAGCTCGAGTGGATCCATGCCGAGCTCGCGCGCGAGCTTGTCCATCGTCAGCTCGATCCAGTAGGTCGCCTCGGGCCTGCCGGCGCCCCTGATCGCGTCCGTGCAGAACTTGTTCGTGAAGACCCCGACGAAGTTCAGCTCGATCGCCGGGATCCTGTAGCAGCCGCCCATCACCGGGAAGCCGAGCTCCGGGATGAACGGAGTGAGGAGCTGCTGGTAGGCGCCGAGATCGCAGATGTTCTTCACCCGCAATCCGGTCAGCGTTCCGTCCTTCTTGGCGCCGAGGGTCACGTAGTTGACCTGGTCGCGGCCGTGATGGCTCGTGGTCATGTGCTCCGAGCGCGTCTCCGTCCACTTGACCGGCCGCTCGAGCCGCCTGGCGAGCGCGGCCACGAGCGCCTCCTCGGGATACACCTGAAGCTTCGATCCGAAGCCGCCGCCGACGTCCGGCGCCACCACGCGCAGCTTGTCCTCGGGAATCCCGAGCACCCCCGAGAGGACGAAGCGCGCAATATGCGGCACCTGGGTGCTCGTGTAGAGCGTGAGGCTGTCGCCGCGCCACTCGCCGATCGAGCAGCGTGGCTCGATCGGCGCTCCAGTCGTCCGGTGGTTGACGATGCGCTGCTCGACCACGACGTCGGCTTCGGCCAGCCCAGCCTCGATGTCGCCGCCCGAGAGGCCCCACTCGTGCGTTTTGTTCGTGCCGAACTGCTTCCACACCAGAGGCGAACCGTCTTCGAGCGCCCGCTCCGGATCGACCACGACCGGCAGGGGCTCGTATTCCACGATCACCTGCTCGGCGGCGTCGATCACCGAGTACTTGTCGATGCCGACCACGACCGCCACGGGATCGCCGACGTGCTTCACCTCTTCCCGCTTGAGCGGCCAGTGCGCGGGCGTGTTGATCTCCACGCCCGGCGGGCTCCAGGCCATCACCATCGGCGCGGCGAAGTCGTCCGCCATGTCCTCGCCCGTGAGGACCGCGATCACGTCCGGCCGCTCGCGGGCGCCGGAGGTGTCGATCGAGACGATGCGCGCGTGCGCCTCGGGCGAGCGGATGATCGCTGCGTAGAGCATTCCGGGCAGCACGATGCTGTCGGCGTACCTCGCCCGGCCCGTGATCATCCGGGGGTCCTCCTTGCGCCTCATGGCGCGGCCGACGTACCCGGCCGCGGCCTCCGGGGTCGTTTCGACCGCGCTCATGCCGGCACCCCCTTCCCTGCCGCGTCCAGGACCGCCTTGACGATGTTGTGGTAGCCGGTGCAGCGGCAGAGGTTGCCCTCGAGCCCGTGGCGCACCTCCTCCTCGGTGGGATTCGGGTTGCGCGCGAGCAGGTCCGCCGCCGCCATGATCATTCCCGGAGTGCAGTAACCGCACTGGAGGCCGTGGTTGTTCCAGAAGGCCTCCTGGAGCGGATGGAGCTCCCCGTCGCGGGCCAGGCCCTCGATCGTGGTGACCTCGGCGCCGTCGGCCTGCACGGCGAGGACCGTGCAGCTCTTGACCGCCTCGCCGTTGAGCAGCACCGTGCAGGCGCCGCAGTTGGACGTATCGCAGCCGACGTTCGTCCCCGTCAACCCGAGGTCGTCGCGGAGATGGTGGACGAGCAGCCGCCTCGACTCGACCTCGGAGTCCCGGGGCTCGCCGTTCACCATGACCTTCACCCGAACGCGTTTGCTCATGGTCTCTCCTCCGGAGCAGGTGTGGTCAGTCGCACTGATCGTACCCCTGTCCGCCTGTGAGCGAATCAGCCCATCGACCGGTGGACCCGCCCAGGCCGCAGGTGTACGCTCCATCCGAGGGAGCGGCGCCTTCCGGAGCGGCCGGAAGTGCGCCCTCACCAGAGATAGGAGAGGAGCGCGATGTTCCCTGCGAGCTTCGAGTATGCGGCCCCCGCGTCGCTCGACGAGGCCCTCTCGCTCTTGGCCGAGCGCGGCGATGACGCGAAGGTCCTCGCCGGCGGCCAGAGCCTGATCCCGCTGATGAAGCTGCGGTTTGCCGAGCCGGAGCTGATCGTTGACATCAACGGGATACCGGGCCTCGACTACGTCGAAGAGGCGGACGGTCACCTGCGGATCGGCGCGCTGGCGCGCAACAGCCGGCTCGCCGCGTCCGAGCTCCTGAAGTCTCGGTATCCGGTGATGGCCGCGGCGGCGCCGCTGATCTCCGACCCGATCGTCCGGAACCTCGGCACGCTCGTGGGATCGCTCGTGCACGCGGACCCCGCGGGGGACTGGGGATCGGTGATGCTGGCCCTCGGAGCGGAGGTCGTCGCGACGAGCTCGTCGGGCACGCGGACCGTGCCGATCGACGACTTCCTTCAGGGCACGTTCACGACCACGCTCGAACCGAACGAGATCGTGACCGAGGTGCGGGTGCCGAGCCCGGCGGGGCGATTCGGCGGGACTTACCTCAAGCTCGAACGCAAGGTCGGCGACTTCGCAACGGTCGCGGCCGCGGTCGCGCTCGAGATGAACGACGGGAGTGTGGGGCGTGCGGGCATCGCGCTTACCGCGGTCGCGCCAGGCAACGTCCACGCGGCAGCCGCAGAAGCGGCGCTTGCAGGATCGGAACCGACCGACGCGGCCTTAGACGAGGCCGCCCGACTCGCCGGGGAGGCAGCCGATCCGGTTTCGGACGTGCGTGGGTCGGCTGAGTACAAGCGCGAGGTGGCCCGGGTCTTCGTGAGGCGGGGACTCGCAGCTGCGCGCGACATGGCAGAAGCGGCTTAGGAGGGTGGCGAGGTGCAGATAACTGTCACGGTCAACGGCGAGGTACGAAGCGCGGACGTGGAGCCGCGTCTGCTGCTCTCGTATTTCGTAAGGGACGTCCTACGGCTCACGGGTACGCACGTGGGCTGCGATACGACGAGCTGCGGCGTCTGCACGGTCCTGCTCGACGGCACGCCCGTGAAGTCGTGCACGATGTTCGCGGTGCAGGCGAATGGACGTGAGATCACGACCGTCGAGGGCCTGGCACAGGGTGGGCAGCTGCACCCGATCCAGGAGGCGTTCAAGCAGGAGCACGGGCTCCAGTGCGGCTTCTGCACGCCCGCGATGATGCTCGTGGGCTCGGCGCTACTCGAGCAGAATCCAGACCCGACCGACGAGGAAGTGCGCTGGGCGATCTCGGGCAACCTCTGTCGCTGCACGGGCTACACCAACATCGTCAAGGCGATCCAGGCCGCGGGCAGCGCGATGCGCGCCGAGTCCGAGGCGCCCGCCGAAACCGAACCCGTGGCCGCGGGCGAGCCCGCCGCCGCGCCGAGCTGAGGAGGCGCAGATGGCAACTGCCGAGAAGCCCATCCAGGGGATCGGCCATAGCCGCCGGCGCATCGAGGACGATCGGCTGATCCGGGGCCAGGGGAACTACGTGGAGGACATCAGCCTGCCGGGGATGCTGCACATGGCGCTGCTGCGCAGCCCGCTCGCGCACGCCGAGGTCGGAGCGATCGACACGAGCCGGGCACTCGAGGTGCCGGGCGTCGTCGCGGTCGTCACGGGCAAGGACCTCGAGGCGCACGGGCTCGCCTGGATGCCGACGCTCTCGGGCGACACCCAGGCGGTGCTCGCCACGGACAAGGTGCGCTTCCAGGGCCAGGAAGTCGCCGCGGTGATCGCCACCGACCCGTACATCGCACACGACGCGCTCGAGCTCGTCGACGTCGAGTACAACCCGCTGCCGGCGATCGTCGAGCCCCAGCAGGCGCTCGCGCCGGACGCGCCGCTGATCCGCAGTGACAAGGAGGACCAGAAGGACAATCGCTGCTACCACTGGGAAGCGGGCGACCCCCAGGCAACCCAGCGTGCGTTCGAGGAGGCCGAGGTCGTCGTCGAGCTCGACACCTTCTATCCGCGCTGCCACCCGGCACCGCTGGAGACGTGCGGCTGCGTTGCGGACGTGAACTCGGGCACGGGCAAGGCGACGATCTACATGACCTCGCAGGCGCCACACGCGCACCGGACGCTGTTCGCGATGGTGGCCGGACTGCCGGAGCAGAACATCCGGATCGTCTCGCCGGACATCGGCGGCGGTTTCGGCAACAAGGTGCCGATCTACCCCGGCTACGTGGTCGCGACGGCCGCGTCGCTCCTGATCGGGAAGCCGGTGAAGTGGATCGAGTCGCGCACCGAGAACCTGATCTCGACCGGTTTCGCCCGCGACTACCACATGCACGGCGAGCTGGCGCTCAAGCGCGATGGGACGATGCTGGGCCTGCGCGTGAACATGCTCTCGGACAACGGCGCTTTCTATGCGGACGCGCAGCCGTCGAAGTTCCGCGCCGGTCTCTTTCACATCGTCACAGGCTCCTACCAGCTGCCGGCGGCGCACGTGGTCACGGAAGGCGCCTACACCAACAAGGCGCCGGGCGGCGTCGCCTACCGCTGCTCTTTCCGGGTGACAGAGGCTTCATACCTGATCGAGCGGCTCGTGCAGAACGCGGCCTACGAGCTGGGCATCGAACCGGTCGAGATCCGGATGAAGAACTTCGTTCGCGCGGACCAGTTCCCCTACGAGTCGGCCACCGGGTTCGAGTACGACTCGGGCGACTACCAGAAGGCGCTCGCGCTCGCGCTCGAGAAGATCGGCTACGACGACCTGCGCCGCGAGCAGGAGGAGCTGCGCAAGGAGGGCAAGTTGCTTGGGATCGGGATCGCGAGCTTCACCGAGGTTGTGGGCGCCGGGCACGGCAAGGAGTTCGACATCGCGGGCCTTCGGATGTTCGACTCGGCCGAGCTCCGCGTTCACCCGACCGGCAAGGCGATCCTGAAGATCGGAGTGCAGACCCAGGGCCAGGGCCACGAGACGACCTTCGCGCAGATCGTGGCCGAGGAGCTCGGCATCCCGGCCGAGGACATAACCGTCCAGCACGGGGACACCGACAACACGCCCTACGGCCTGGGCACCTACGCCTCGCGGAGCACCCCCGTCGGCGGGGCCGCGACCGCGGTGATCTCCCGCAAGCTGCGCGACAAGGCGAAGAAGATCGCGGCGCACGTGCTGGAGGCGGCCGAGGACGACCTGGAGTGGAAAACCGGACGCTTCCACGTGAAGGGCTCGCCTGACCAGGGCGTGTCGATCCAGGACGTGGCGATGGCGGCCTACTCGGACCTCCCAGAGGGGATGGAAGCAGGCCTCGAAGGAGTTCACTACTACGACCCGCCGAACATGACGTTCCCGTTCGGCAGTTACGTCGTGGCCGTCGACGTGGACGCGGGCACCGGCGAGTGGAAGGTCCGGCGGATGGTCGCGGTCGACGACTGCGGCGTGCGGATCAACCCGATGATCGTGGAGGGCCAGATCCACGGCGGTCTGACCGAGGGCTATGGAATCGCGGCGATGCAGCTCATCACGTTCGACGAGGACGGCAACTGCATCGGCTCGAACTTCATGGACTACCTGCTGCCCACCGCCTGGGAGACCCCGAGGTTCGAGACCTTCGAAACCGTCACGCCGTCGCCGCACCACCCGATCGGGGCGAAGGGCGTGGGCGAGTCCGCGACGGTCGGATCGCCGGCGGCGTACGTGAACGCGGTGATCGATGCGCTCGCGCACGCGGGGGTTCGCAACATCGAGATGCCTGTCACCCCGGCCAGGGTCTGGGAGGCGATCAGGGAGGTCGAGACTCGGGCGCCGTGACCGTGGACGTACTCGAACTGGCGCACGAGCGCTCTCGACGCGGCAAGCCGTTCGTGCTCGCCACAGTCGTATGGCGGCGCTCGCCCTCGTCCGGCAAGCCGGGATCGAAGGCGCTCATCTCCGCGGACGGCACGGTCACCGGGTGGCTGGGCGGCGCCTGCGCCGAGCCGGCAGTGGCCCGCGAGGCGATGCGCGCGCTCGAGGACGGCTCGCCCCGGTTGATGTTCCTCGGCCCGGCCGAGGAGCTCGAGGGGGCGCGGCGCGAGGGCGTGGTGACGGTGCCGATCGCGTGCCAGAGCGAGGGCGCGCTCGAGGTGTACCTCGAGCCCGTGCTGCCCCGCCCGCTGATGGTGGGGATCGGGCGCTCGCCGGCCGCGGGTGCGGTGGCGGCGATGGCGGACGCGCTCGGCTGGCGCTCGGTGCTCGTCGACAAGGAGGAGAAGCTCGAAGAGGCAGCGTCCGAGATCGGCCCCGGCTCCTACGTCGTGGTCGCGACCCAGGGCCACTTCGACGAGGCCGCGCTCGAGCTGGCGCTCGGCCGCGAGCCCGCGTTCCTGGGTCTCGTCGCCTCGCGAAAGCGGGCTGCGTCCGTGCTCGACTATCTGCGTTCCCGCGGCGCTTCGGAGGAGGCGCTCGCGCGTATCCGCGCTCCTGCGGGCCTCGATCTCGGCGCGACGCAGCCCGCCGAGATCGCGGTGGCGATCCTGGCGGAGCTCGTGCAGCTGAGGGCCGCCGGAGAGGCTTCCACGGGGGTGAAGACGGCGGCTCCGCCCGAGGAGGCGATCGACCCGGTGTGCGGCATGGCGGTGATGGTCGCGACGAGCCGCTACCAGGCCACGAGGGACGGCCGCACGCACCACTTCTGCTCTGCGGGCTGTCGCGAGCGGTTCGTATCGACGGCAGCCGCGGCGGAGAGCTAGTGCCCCATCCAGCAAACCACACCCGCTCTGGCTCGCTGCAAACCTTCGCCTGCCAGCGTCCTCGGTCGCCCCTGTGCTGCCAGCACAGGGGCTCCGTGCGTCCTTGGCAGCCTCGGTTTTCGCGGCCAGAAGCGGGCCTGGTTTACAAGATGAGGCACTAGCGCCCATGGAGCTCGAGAACTCGTTCGAGGTGCCGGCGCCGCCCGAACGTGTCTGGGAATTCCTGCTCGATCTCGAGCGAGTCACTCCCTGCATGCCGGGCGCGGAGCTCGAGCAGCTCGTAGACGAGCGGACCTGGAAGGGCAGCGTGACGGTCAGGCTCGGTGCCGTGAAGCTCACATACGCCTCGACCGTCGTGGTCGGGGAGCGCGACGACGCCGAACGCCGGGTCCTCTTGAAGGCGAGCGGGCGCGAGAAGCGGGGCAAGGGGATGGCGAACGCGACGATCGAATCCCGCGTCGGGCTCGCCGAGGGCGTCACGCGCGTCACCATGAAGACGGACCTGACGATCTCAGGCGCGGTCGCCCAGTATGGGCGGGGAATGATCGCCGACGTTTCCAAGCGGCTGACCGACGAGTTCGCGAACTGTCTCAAGGCACAGCTCGCCGACGCTCAACCGGCCGCGGAGGCGCCCCGACCGGCGACAGTTGAGACGCCCGGTGCGGCGCCTACCCCGCCTCCGGCCAAGGCCAAGCCGATCGGCGGGATCCGCCTCGCTCTATGGGCGCTCCTCCGGGCGATCGGGCGAGCCCTCAAACGCCTCTTCGGCCGGCAGCGAAGCAGCTGATCGGCCACTGCCTCCGCTTTTCGCGCAACCAACCCGCCTGGGACCGGACGCCGACTTATCGAGCGCACGCGCGGGCGGGCGCGGGGCCTGCCGGCGCGCCATCCCTGTACGAGTTCGTCCGAGGCCTACTGCGAGGCCGTCACTCGGCCGGCCCGCACGTCCCCTCCGGCCCGACTGAACAGTGTCCCGCTGATCGCCACCACCGCGACGACGAAAGTGACGAACGGGACCCAGAGGCCCAGCACACCGTCCGGCGCGAAGGCACCGCTGTCGGTCACCCCGGTTGGGTACGCGAACAATTGGCCGATCGCCGCCAGCGCCGAGATCCCGGCAACGGGCGCTGGTAGTGCACCGTGGCGGTAGCCGGCCACGGAAGCCGCGGCGAACAGCGCCGTCAAGCCGGCCGCGGCAGGCGCCGCGATGAGGGCGGCGAAGTCGCTAAACGCCCGCGTCAAATTGGGATCGACCCCTTGAGGATGGAACGCCGCGGCGAGGTAGCCGGTGACCCCGACCACGAGGGCGGCGACCGCGACAAGCCCGCCACCGTGAGCGATCGAGGCCAGCCTGCCGCCACCACCCTCCGCTCCACCGATCGCGTCGCGCAGGGAGCCGAGGAACCAGATGAAGAAGAACAGGCCGACGCCGACAATCGTCATTCCGGTCTGGATCCGGTTCTGATGATCGACGAAGAAGCCCTGCCACTGCTGGGCCGGAGCGTCCGCGTCAGGGATGTCTGAACCGAATACGAGGAAACCGACCACGATCAGGACTACGGCGATGATCCCGGTGGCGGCTCCATATCTGGAATAGCTGCCCTCTTCCATGATGTCTCCTCTCACGACTGGAGTATCGGTTGTGGGCGCACGCAGCCCACGCGGGCATCTTCTCCCAAGCATCGGCCGGAGAAGAACGCGGCGTAGTTTGATCCCTGGAAGCATTAGGGTGCCTGCGTTGTCCGGCAAAGCGGACTTGGAGGCGAGCTGAGATGACCGAAGCGACGAGCACGAGCCCGACACGACGCGACGGCGACGACGGCTCCCATCTCGCGGACGTGCGTGACGCGGCCGCCGAGCACGCACCGAAGCACAGGCGCCTCATTCGCTCGGCGAGGGACGGTCGTTTGTTGAGCGCGCTGATGCTCCCGGGGGTTCTGGCGTGGCCAGGGTCCGGATACGGCGTGATCACGACGACGGGTCGCAAGACCGGGAAGGCGCGACGCAAGTGCATCCGCGTGATCCGGAGAGGGAACAAGGCGTTCATCGTCCAGCTGCGCCCGCCCGAGCTAGCGATGGTCCGCCCGTCAGCCGTCGCAGCGTGGGTTTGGAACATCCGGTCGAACCCGAACGTGACGGTGCGGATCCGTGGCGGGACGTTCGCGGGTGTCGCGCGCGAGCTGAAAGAGCCGGCAGAGCTGGCAGAGGCAAGAGCGGCGTTTTGCGAGAAGGTCAACCTGTTCGACTACGGCGAGTGCGCCCTTCATCTGCGCGGGCTCCCGACACGCGCGAAGATCGAAGAGCTGCATCGCTACTTTTTCGATACGGGGATACCGCTCGTTATCGACTTGGCGGACTAGCGTCATTGCCGGGCGGGGTCGGCCGCCCTGCCGAGCTCCGCCAGCCGCCGCTCGAGCAAGCGCCGCTCGGCGTCTTCGTGGACCAGCGCCAGCGCACGGCGATAGGCGTCGCGGGCCTCTGCACTGCGACCGAGGCGGCGCAGCAGCTCGCCCCGCGTCGAGTGCAGGTAGTGGTAGTCCTCGAGGGCGAGGCGATCGACGATGTCGAGCCCGGCCTCGGGACCTTGCTCCTCGGCGACCGCGACGGCCCTGCTCAGCTCGACGACCGGCGAGTCGGTGAGGCGGGCAAGCTCGCCGTAGAGGGCGGCGATCTGGGGCCAGTCGCGCGGCTCGTCGGCGTGCAGGGAGGCGATCGCCGCCTGCACGACGTAGGGACCGCGGCCGTGCAGAGCCAGGGCCCGCTCGAGCACCGCCCGCCCATCGGCGATCTGCTCTGTGTCCCAGAGCGAGCGGTCCTGGTCGGCGAGCAATACCAGGTCGCCACCCCGAAACCGCGCCTCGCGGCGGGCGTCGAGCAGCAGCATCATCGCCAGCAGACCGTGCACCTCCGGCTCGTCGGGCATCAACTCGGCGAGCGCGCGCCCGAGCCGGAGCGCCTCGGTCGCCAGCTCGCCGCGGCCACCGTAGCCCTCGTTGAAGATCAGGTAGACGACCGCGAGCACGGCGACTAGCCGATCGGGCAGCAGGTGGTCGGGAGGCACCCGAAAGGGGATCCCGGCCGTCTTGATCTTGCGCTTCGCCCGGACCAGCCGCTGGGCCATCGTCGGCTCACCGACCAGGAAGGCGCGGGCGATCTCGCCAGTGGTCAGGCCGCCGAGCGTCCGCAGGGTGAGAGCGACCTGCACGTCGGTGGCGAGTGCCGGATGACAGCAGGTGAAGACGAGCTCGAGTCGCTCGTCGGGAAATGTCGTCTCTTCCACCGTGTCCTCCGCTGCCTCGGGCACCTGGAGCAGGCGGGTCTTCGCGGCCAGCGTGTGATCGCGGCGCATGCGGTCGATGGCCCGGTTGCGCGCCGTCGTCACCAGCCAGGCGCGTGGGTTGGCCGGGGCGCCGTCGCGCGGCCAGCGCTCCGCGGCGATCGCGAAGGCCTCCTGCGTGGCTTCCTCGGCGAGATCGAAATCGCCGAGGAAGCCGATCAGTGCAGCGAGGACATATCCCCACTGTTCGCGGAAGGCCTGCTCGAGGATCGCTACCGCTCCACCACCGGGCGCACCTCGATCGCGCCGGCCATGCGCGCCGCCGGGATCCGCGAGGCCAGCTCGATCGCCGCGTCGAGGTCATCGGCCTCGTAAAACAAGTAGCCGCCGATCGCCTCCTTGAGCTCGACGAACGGGCCGTCGGTGGTCAGCGTCTTGCCGTCCTGGACCCGCACCGTGGTTGCCGTCTCGGGGGACTCCATCTGGACTCCGGGGCTGACACCGGGGGTCTCGTTGATCGCCCGGTACGCGTCGTAGACCGCCTTCTGCTCCTCCTCCGAAAGGCGCGCCCACGCGTCCGGGTCCCGGGGCGTCGGCGTTTCGCCTTGATGAATCAGCAGCATGTACTTCATCGCTTCCTCCTTCTCGGAATGGTCGCGTATAAGACGGTTGGGGAGCGACGAAATCGACACCTGCGCGCCAAAGAGCGGACGACAGCTTCATCGGCGATTCGGGGCGAGACGTCAGACGCCGGCGTAGTCGCTACTTCAGCGGCGCGCTCTCGATCCGTCTCCGTTCGCGGAAGTAAAGGAAGAGGGGAAACGCGAAGCAGAGGCCCCCTAGACCTGCCAGGGCGAACGGCCACCAGCGGCGGATTCCCACCCTCGCCGCCTCCGTGGGAAGCCATGCGTAAAAGACGACGGCACACGTGATGAGATCGGCGAACGTCAGTGCAGCGATCGTCGAGGAGAAGATCTGATCCGCGAATTCGCCTGGATCGAGGCCGTTGTCGGCGAGGAAAACGCCGACGAGGGCGAGCTGACCAAGTAGGCCGGCGACAGCCAAGGCGAGAAACGCAAGGGCTCGCCCGCTCGAAGGCACCGCCTCCCCGGCCTTGTGAGTCGCGTCGGAGCGCAAGCTCGGCACCGCTGATTCGCTCGATGTCATCTCTCCCACCTGCCTTTCCATACCTGGCTGGTGCCAATGGGCCGAGGATCGCACCGGAGGCTCGTCCTGTCGATTACCTGAGAGGTAATCGATGCGCGGCCGCGCGGTAGCTAGAGTCGGCCCCCACGAGATGGCGGCCGTGAGCTCCCAGCCCCAGGTCGGGCCGTTGCTGCGCGAATGGCGCAAGCGCAGGCGGCGCACGCAGCTCGACCTGGCGCTCGACGCCGGGGTCTCGGCCCGACACTTGAGCTTCGTCGAGACCGGCCGCTCGAACCCGAGCCCCGAGATGGTCCTACTGCTCGCCGAGCAGCTCGAGGTCCCGTTCCGGGAGCGGAATCTGTTGCTGCTCGCCGCCGGCCATGCCCCGGCCTTCCCCGAGCGCTCGCTGGAGGACCCCGAGCTGGCGCCGGTGCGGGAGGCGCTCGATCTGATCCTCACCGCACACGAGCCCTACCCGGCGCTCGTCATCGACCGCCGCTGGAACATCGTCGCCGCCAACTCCGCGACCGTGGCGCTGGCCGAATGGCTCGACCCGGCGCTGCTCGAGCCGCCGAACAACTTGCAGCGGGTCGCCCGGGCGCTGCTCCCCCGGATCGTCAACCTGGGCGAGGTGCGCGCGTACTTCACCGAGCGGCTCCAGCGTCAGGTCGCGATCACCGGGGAC
>JBKOZI010000001.1:0-8464 GCA_046725795.1 Actinomycetota bacterium | reverse complement strand
CGGGGACGATCGCCGTGGTCACGCTCGCCGGAGCCTACGTCCCGTTCGTCGGCGCCTGGGTCGCCGGCGCCTTCGCGGTCCTGATCGCGCTCGGCGCCGAGGGCACGGAGGCCGCGCTCATCATGGCCGTCGTCGCGCTGCTCGCCAACGGCGCGCTCCAGCAGATCATCCAGCCGCTCGTGATGGGCGCGACGCTCGGGCTCAATCCCCTCGTGGTGCTCGTCGTCACCATCGGCGCCGGCGCGCTGTTCGGGATGGTCGGCCTGACGCTCGCCGCGCCGCTGACCTCCGCGGCCGTGCACATCGCCAACGAGCTGCAGGGACGCAGCAAGCAGCTGGCGCCGGTTCCCGACG
Organism: Actinomycetota bacterium; assembly: GCA_046725795.1. Classification (GTDB taxonomy): domain Bacteria; phylum Actinomycetota; class Thermoleophilia; order Solirubrobacterales; family JBBDJG01; genus JBBQKG01. Next base: position 8,110 of record JBKOZI010000001.1, on the reverse strand, counting down.
GATGAACGCGGGGGCGCCGCGCGACGACGACGGTTACGCAGGGACGCCGTTCCGCCCCGCGCGCAAAGAGCCGCTGCTGCAGCGCGCCGTCCCGGTGACCGGCGACCTTCCCGACTACGGGGCGCACAAGGCGCGGGGCGATCTGATCGCCGCGCTGACGGTGGCGGCGCTGGCAGTGCCATCCGCGATGGCGTACGCGGAGCTGGCGGGCCTATCCCCCGTCGCCGGTCTGTACGCCCTGCTGCTGCCGACCGTCGCGTACGCCCTCTTCGGATCGTCGCGGCGGCTGGTCGTCGGCCCCGAGGGCTCGATCTCGACACTCGTCGGCGCCACGGTGCTCGCGTCCGCTGCGGCGGGGAGCGCGGAGGCCGCCGAGCTCGCGGCCATGCTCGCGCTGCTCGTCGCCGCGTGCTTCCTCGTCGCCCGGCTCGCGCGCCTCGGCTGGGTCGCCGACTACCTTTCCAGACCCGTGCTGATCGGCTACATCCACGGCGTCGCCGTGGTGTTGGTGATCAGCCAGGTCCCGAAGCTGCTCGGGATCGATGTCGACGCCGCCGACCCGCTGCCGCAGCTCGTGGAGATCGTCCGCGAGCTCGGTGATGTCCAAGCCGTGACTCTGGCGGCCGGGGCGCTCGCGCTCGGCATCCTGCTGCCCCTTCGCTTCCTCGCGCCGCGCGTGCCGGCCGCCCTGCCGGTCGTGGTCGCCGCGATCATCGCCTCGGGCTGGCTCGACCTCGCGTCCGAGGGCGTGGCCGTGGTCGGCGACATCCCGTCCGGCCTGCCGGAGCTGGCCGTGCCGTCGCCGTCGCTGGGGGACACGCTCACGCTGCTACCCGCCGCGCTCGGCATCTTCTTCGTCTGCTTTGCCGACGCGATCCTCACGGCGCGCTCGTTCGCCGGCAAGCACAACGAGCACGTCGACGTCGGCCAGGAGCTCATCGCCATGAGTGCCGCCCAGGCCTCCGCAGGGCTGACGCAGGGTCTTCCGCTAGGTGCAAGCGGGTCGCGGACGGCCGTCAACGACGCGATGGGCGCCCGTACCCAGATTGCCGGACTGCTCGCCGCCGCAAGCGTCGTGCTCGTGCTGCTCTTCCTCACCGGCCCGATCGCCGACCTCCCGAAGGCGGTGCTCGGCGCCGTCATCGTCTCCGCGGCCGTCGGCCTCGTCGAACCCGCCGCCTGGCGCGGGCTCTGGGACACGGACCGCGTCGAGTTCACGATCGCCGCCGTGACGACCGCAGGCGTCGTCGCCGTCGGTGTGCTCGAGGCGATCATCTTCGCCGCCGGGCTCTCGATCATCGACGTCGTCCGCCGCAGCGCGCAGCCCACGACGCAGTGCTCGGATGGGTCCAGCGGCTCGGCCGCTGGGCCGACGTCTCCGTGCATCCCTCCGCGCGCCTCGTCCCGGGCGTCGTCGTGTACCGGCTCGACGATCGCCTCTTCTTCGCTAACCAGAGCTACGTCAAGGCTCGCGTACGCGAGGCGCTCCGCGGCGCACCGTCCACACCGCACGATCTCGTCTTCGACGCGGAAGGGATGACGCACGTCGACAGCGCGGGACTCGACGCCCTGGGCGACCTCTGCGATGACCTGGCGCGCAACGGCGTGGCGTTGCGGATCGCCCGCATGAAGACGCACGTCCGGGACGAGCTCGAGGAGGCCGGGATCGCCGAGCGCATCGGGCGCGACCGCTTCCACGCCACCGTACGGGCGGCGGTGAGCGCGTCCGCAGATGACTAGTGACTGAGCCGGGCCTGAAGGGCCGCGTGCCGTTCTGGCGGCGCGCACTCGATGAGCTCCTCGAGCATCCGCCGGATGCGACGACGGACGTGGATCGAGGTGACCGACAACGGGATCACCTCGTCGAGGGCGACCGCGATGAAGTCCTCCCACGCAGGCATCGGCACCACGATGCGTAGCGCTCCGTGCTCATCCCAGATCCGGCCGATATCGAGGTCGCGCACGGCCAGCGGGCGCAGAAGGCTGTCGATGGCATCGAGCGCCTGGACGGCTGTGGTCGGATCGTTGACGGCCGGAGACATGCCGCGCAGAGCGATGTCCGCCAACACCCGGACGGCGAACAGTGGGTCCTGCTCGAACGTGCGCTCACGGCCGGAGCGGGTGGCCGCCAAGATCGCACGCTCGAGGCGGGGCTCATGGCGGCCGTGGATCAGCGCGAGCACGCCGGCTTCCGGCACCGTGTCACCCGGTCGCGCGAAGAACTCGATCGTGACATCCTCCCGCCGAGCGCGACGGATGAGCGGCGGCACGTCGATGACCTGCAGCACTGCCGCCCGGTCCGGCCAGATGACATCTCGCCGGGGCACGTTGGCGGCCGGCGACTCCACCACGGCGTGCGGAGTCCTGTCCGCCGGCGAGTAGAGATGGTCGATGACCTCGCGCCCCCGATCGGCGACCTGCCCGAGCGTCGACGCAAGCTGGATCGACTGGAACGCCGTCGTCTGCAGTCGGCGGAAGAGCGCCAGCGCGGCCAGCAGCATCACGGCGAGCATGATCGGAACGAGGCCGGTGATCTGCTCGTCCCCCGCACCGATCGAGAACGCGGCGGTGAACGAGAACACCATGATTCCGGCGAAGTAGCCGAACGCGTGCCATACGATCGGCGCATCACGGAAGAGGTTCAGCCGGGGTGTGAACGTCGTGGTGCCGAACTGGACTACGAGAAATAGCAGCGAGTAGACGACCCCGATGAACGTGACGATCCCGATCCCTACCGCCACAAGCGCTTCGATCACCCGGCCGCTCGAGACCGTGAACCCGATCGGAATCTCAGGCACGGCGAGTCCGAGCGCTACGGCCGCGAGCAGATACACGAGTTGGACCCCGGTCGCTCGCAGACCGCGCCGGCGCCGCAGCTCGCGCCCGAGCCGCTCGCGCCCGAGCGTACGCGGCGCTCGTAACTGCCCCGGACCGGTGGCGGTCATCGCTGTCCTGTCGCGGGCGGGTCCGGGCTCAGTCGCGGCCCATTTGATCGATGCAGACCGCCACGGCGAGGATCAGCGCGTCGTCCTGATCCGGCGCGATCTCGATCCCGTACGCGTCACGGACCCGGAACCATCGCTTAGAGATCTCGGCGACCTTGTCGCCGTCGCGCTCGATCTTGTACTCGTGGTCGACGATGTTGCCCTTCGCCGACAGGTCGCCGCCGCCCTCGACCTCGATCGAGTAGCGGTCGCGGAGGCCGATCAGCGCCTTCTTGACGGTGGCCACCGTCTTGCCGTCGTGCTCGACCTCCATTTTGTCGCGCACGCTGAGCTTCTTCTCCTGGATTGTGAACAGCTCCTCGCCGCCACGGCTCTCCACCACCAACGTGTCGCGGACACGGAGAGCCTTGCCGTTCACCTTGAAGGCGCGGTCGCCGGCCTCCGTCTCGATCCAGAAGTCATCGCCGACCGAAAACAACTTCTCGCGCATCGTGTAACGCGTCCCCGCGGGGCCACCGCGATCACGCAGGCGTCGCATCTCGAGTCTCCTTCTGTGACTGTTGAACCACCCGCCTAGGGTGTCAGGCCACGGAGGCTCCGTCATCGTCCCAACTGGATGATCGCGCCGACTGCACAGCTGCCGTCCGCTGGTCCGAGACGGCAGCGGGAGATCACCTGATTTGGACGACGACAGGGTGGAGCGCAGGCGCGAGGCTGTGGATCCGGCTCGGTCGAGTCGGACACCGCAACGCTAGAGGAGCGATTATGGAAGGCAGCGAGCTGGACGTTCTCGGGCCAGTCGACTACCTGGTCGTCGAGTTCCCGGCCGCCGACGCCAACTTCTCCGGCGAGATGGCGACTCAGCTGGGATCGCTCGTCGACCGAGAGCTCATCCGTGTCTTGGATCTGCTCGTGCTGCGCAAGGACCTGGATGGATCGGTCGAGGCTGCCGAGCTGCAAGAGCTCGCCGCGGTAGACGTGGGTGAGCTGCTGGCGCTGGAAGCCGACTTGGCGATGCTGCTCGCCGAGGAGGACGTCGAAGCGATCGGCGCGGCGCTGGAGCCGGGAAGCGTCGCGGCTGTGCTCGTCTACGAGAACTCGTGGGCCGGCCCGTTCGCATCCTCCGTGCGCCGGTCGGGGGGCCAGCTGGTCGCGAGCGGCCGCATTCCCACCCAGGCGCTGCTCGCAGCAGTCGAAGCAGACGCACAAACCGTCGAGCAAGGAACGTGACATGCCATTGGCGAGAGCACGCGTAGGCCGACCCGGGGTGATCGGCGGACCGGTCAGGCGAACCACAGCGGTCGTCGGGACCGCCGCGGTGGTCAGCCACCGTCACAACCGTCGCGAGGATCGCCGCGACGACCGCGGCGACCGACGGGACGACCGCGGAGTCCGTCGATAGGCAGGCGTGCACGCGGGCCCGGGCCGAGTCGCTCAGCGGCTCGTGCTCCGACACGCTCGGATTCCAACTCAAAGGAACGACATGGCGACCAAGACGCCCGTTCGCACGGGCCTATCCGACGAGCAGCTCGGCGAGCTGATGGGCCTGCTCGGCGGCTCGGACTCGGTCGAGCTCAAGCTCACCGTCCCGGCCGCCCAACAGCGCGCCGCGATCGGCGCACTAGGGCTCGACGCCCTCGATGCGCAGATCCGCCAGGTGGTGTTCTTCGACACGCCCGACCTCGCGCTCGACAAGGCCGGCGTGGTCGTGCGCGCGCGCAGGATCCAGGGGCGCACGGGCGACTCGGTCATCAAGCTACGCCCGCTCGATCCCGATCAGCTCGACGCTGACGTGCGCCGGCTCCGCGGCTTCGGCGTCGAAGTCGACGCCATCCCCGGCGGCTTCGTCTGCTCGGGACGCCTTAAGTGCGACGCCGACTCGGACGCCATCCGCCAGGCCGTGCTCGGCCAGCGCGCCGTGCGCAAGCTCTACACCAAAGAGCAGCGAGCGCTGTTCCGGAATCACGCTCCTGATGGGATCGAGCTGGACGATCTGTCGGCGCTGGGCCCGATCTTCGTGCTCAAGCTCAAGTGGCAGCCGCGCGACTTCGCCCGCAAGATGGTCGCGGAGATGTGGCTCTACCCGGACGGCGCTCGCATCTTCGAGCTGTCGACCAAGTGCCTGCCTTCGGAGGCCTTCCAGGTCGCCGCCGAGGCACGCGTGTACCTCAGCGCGAACGGGATCGACCTCTCCGGCGAACAGCAGACGAAGACACGGACCGCGCTCGAGTTCTTCTCGAGCGAGCTTGCAGCCGACTGAGTAGGCCGGCATGAGCCGTGGCGGACGTCGATCCCCAGGGTCGTCCTCATCGGCTCGGCGGCCGCCGGACGCGAGCTCAACGACGAGCTCGACCCCATCCGGCGTGGCCCAAGCCCGTCGAGGACGACGTGCGGCGCCAGTGGGACGAGGTCGCCGCCGAGGCACGATCATGGTGGGACACGCTGCGAGCCCAGATCGACGACCGCCGCCATCGCCACAGCGACTGAGCGCGCTCCGAGCTCGTCCATTCTCGGTCAACGGGTGCCTACGCTCATCCAGTCTGGACGATGCCAGCCGTCTTGGGACCCGCGATGGTGAAACCACCAAATCACCCAAAGGGGGTTCACGATGCGAGGTACGGGCCGGGCCGCATTCGCGGCGACGCTGCTCCTGATCGTAGGAGTACTCAACATCATCTATGGCTTCGGCGCGCTGGATAGCGCGAACATCTTCGTCGACGACCAGAGGTTCATCCTCTCCGATCTCAACACGCTGGGCTGGGTCCTGATCGTCCTCGGCCTCATCCAGATCACCGGAGGCATCTCACTGTTCGCCGGCAACGCGTATGGCCGCTTCATCGGGCTCGCCGCCGCCAGCCTGGGCGCGATCTCGGCGCTGCTGTCGATCGGCGGCGCCTGCCCTTGGTGGTCACTCGCGATCTTCGCCCTCTGCATCTACATCATCCACGGCATCTACACCCTCGGCCAGGACGAGCGCGCTCTCGCAAGCTGAGCCCGGTACGGCACGATCTCGGTGTCGTCGGGCTCGACTCCCGACGGTGCCACTGGGGGTCGCGGCAACCTCCAGATCGTCTAGGCGTGCACATCGTCCACGCGACCAGACGATTTGGATGCTGGTGCACGATCTGGACGCGTCTACGGTTGGAGTTCCTCGGTTTCAGTCTTAATGCCCGCGACGGCAGCTGCCGTCAGTTCACCCGGTGTTCACCGAAGCGGGGGACTCCACCTCCTCGGTGAAGCGACCCAGGGGCCAGCGACCATTGGGTACCGAAACGCGTCTCAGTGCCCAAATCGGCGCGAAAAGAACGCAATTTGCGTACATCGAGCCGGTCCGGATGGCTCGCGAGAACCCGCTCAAATGCAGGGGTTCCGCGACTGTTAGAGGGAAACTGATCCACATCTGAAAATCGTGGTGTCCCCGGTTCGAGTCCGGGTCTCGCCATCCGCAAAGCCGCGCGGCTACTAGATCTTCTGGTTTCCGGAGCGGCCCTCGAACAGGACACGGATCGGGACACGCGATCGCCTGTGTTCTCAAGGCCGAGTCCGGATCGCCCGTCGTGCCGGGCAATGCGGAAACGACCGAGCATGTTTCCCGTCATGAGCTCGGGGCCGCGCTTCGCCGGTGCGCAGTGCTCCGCGGCGTCAGGCGCGCCGCTGTTCCGTTTGAAGGATCCGGCAGCAACGGCGTACACGATCATTCGCCGGCGGACGCCTGGTCCTCGTCCAAGGCGAGCGCGGCGGTAGCGCAGCACGCGCGCTCGCTACTTCGCCACTGCAGGCGTCATCTGCCGTGGGCACGCCAGGCGTCGCCGCATCGCCGACCGCGTCTGCGACTCCGACCGGCGGTGCCGTGCTTACCTGGCCGGCCGGAGTGGTTGGCTTACGGCGCGGAACACGTGCCGAGAATCCGCCGCGTGGTGCGGCGCGGACCTCGACCGGAGGCGGGTTCTCAATCGGGCGCATGTCCGGGAAAGGGCATTCTCGGACGTAACCGGACGACCGCGGCGCGCTCCTGCTTGTCACCCAGGAGCGGTAGCGGCCGGCCGGGCGTAGCGGGCGACTCCTCCTCGTCCAAGACAGGCGTCTGCGACGGCCGCCCATTCCGTTTGCGCTATCGGATGCATTGCAGGCGTTGGGCGGCACGCGGCGTTGTCAGTCGAGCGTGATGACGACCTTGCCGTTGGCGCGGCCCTGCTCGACGTACGCCAGCGCCTCGAGGGTCTGGTCGAAGGGGAAGGTCCTGTCGATGAGCGGGCGGAGGTGGCCGGCGTCGTAGAGGGCGGCCAGTTCGCGCAGCTGGGCGCCGTTGGCCTGCATGAACAGGAATGAGTAATTCACGCCGAGCTTGCGGGCCTGCTTGCGGACCTTTCGGCTCAGCAGCCCCATCGCGACGCCGATGAGCTTCGGCGCCCCGAGCTGCTTGGCGAATCCGGGGTCCGGCGGGCCGGTGACGCCGATCGCCTGTCCGCCGGGTTTGAGGACCGTGAGCGACTTCTCGAGGTTTTCGCCGCCGAGCGAGTCGAGCACGACGTCGTAGCCGGAGAGGACTTCGGCGAAGTCCTGCTTCCTGTAGTCGATGACGACGTCGGCGCCGAGGCTGCGCACCAGCTCCGCGTTCTTTGCGCTGGTGGTCGTCGCCACGGTGGCGCCGAGGTGCTTGGCGAGCTGGATGGCGGTCGATCCCAGGCCGCCGGCTCCGGCGTGGATGAGGACCTTCTGGCCGGGTTTCACGTGGGCGCGGTTGACGAGGGCCTGCCAGGCGGCCAGTGACACCAGCGGCACCGCGGCCGCCTCGTGCAGGGTGAGCGAGTCTGGCTTGGGCGCGACGTCGTCGTGGTCGATCGCGATGTGCTCCGCGAAGGTCCCGATCCGCAGGTCGCGGGGGCGGGCGTAGACCTTGTCGCCTACTTGGAGGTCGCGTACGGCGGAGCCGACCTTGGTCACCACGCCGGCGACGTCGTGGCCGAGCACGAACGGGGTCTGGTACTTCAGGAGCCGCTTGAACTCGCCGTTGCGGACCATCTTGTCCAGCGGGTTGACGCTGGCGGCTCGCACCTTGACCAGCACGTCACCGTCGCCGATCTCGGGCTCGGGTATGTCGGCGGCGCGCAGTCCGTCCTTGCCGTAGTGCTCGACGACGAATGCCTTCATGACCGTTCCCCCGC